>JAUWBI010000106.1 GCA_030601745.1 Phycisphaerae bacterium | reverse complement strand
CCTCATCAATCCGCCAGAAGTAATCGGTGCCGTAATCAAGGGGAGGTAATCCCCCATCGGCATTGGGCTCCCACGTCGTATTGTCATACGGCTGGTAGCCCATATATTCCGGCCACATACCAAGGGCATTATTAGCATCGGTCACAGCGGCTTCGTCGGTGCCGAAGTAAATCTCGTGGTCGTGCGGTATAGGTTGGCCAGAGGTCGCGCCTCCAGCCCAGCTAAGGGTCGGAGTGAGGCTTACATGTATTATCTCGTGAGGGTCGGGGTCCGAGGCCTTCTCAAGCCGAATATAAAATCTCCAGATAGGGCCTTCCCAGACCTCATTCTCGTCATCGGTCTCATCGACACACCAGTAGTACCACGTGCCTCGAACAAGAGAGTCGGTATAGGGTTCCACCACAGCATAACCAACAAAATACTGCGTGTCGTAAGGAGGCCCGTGCTCCTCGTAGGGCGGTGCGCCCAGGGACACGCACGGGTCGCGAGCGATCACATCGGCCTCAACGTCGCTGAAGAACGCTTCGTGCGAGACCGCATTATACCCCGCCGTGAACTCAAGCATCGTGGATATGTTGGGCCCCGGATCAGTCACAGTCCCATCAATCGCAACACCATCAGCAGGGACCGGGTTACTGGCCTCTGGAATAGCCAACAGTTCTAATATCTGTGCATCCGAGAGAACATAGTCGTAAATCCGGACATCGTCAATCAGGCCGTCCCAACTCTCGTCGGCGTCGTTATCTTTGCCGCCCTTGCCGACCATCACCCTGTCGTAGCCCGCCAAGGTGCCGCCTATGAGGTTCTGGGTTGTAGACGCGCCCATATCGCGCTCACCGTCAATGTAGATGTAGATTATTCGGTCAGGCTCCCAGGTCATCGCAAGGTGCTGCCAGTCGGTAGTCTGAACATTTGCGGAACTTTCCACCTCGAGCCAATCTCCTACGTCGGTTTCGACCCCACACTTGAGGCAGTCATCGTTGTCGCTCTGCGAACCCATACTGTCATAACGGAAACCCCGGTGGTCTTGGCCACCCGGCTCGTAGAAGATGATGAAACCGTTATCCGTGTTGATCACGTCGGACTTGACCCAGCAAGCGACCGTCAAGGCGCTCCAACCATTCATAGCGGCTCCGGCAGGGTCGTTTTGCACGTAGTCACCGTCGGCGAAGTCCAGGCAGTCCGCGCCAACCTTGGGTGTGCCGCTATACTCGGCGCCGTTGATGACGCCATCATAGTCATTGGCGGAGCTGTCCTGGGCTGTGGTGCCGGAACCCTCATCAAACTTCCACCAGAGAAGATTAGGGACAGGACCGGCAGCGTCGGCTACGCCGGGCAGAACCAGGCCCAGCACAAAAACAGAACAAACTAAATAAATCAATTTTCTACACATAATGTACCTCCTTCAAAATTTAAAATAAGAACTATTACTTACTTTCTCTGCTTCGGCTCCAAGCCAAAGTCCGGCAGTTTGCCGGATTGTTCCCAGCAGGCATCCATAAAAAGCCGCGGAACCAGGAAAAGCACAAAACAATATCAAAAATAGGAATCCAAGCTTCACGACTGATTTTGCCTGTCTGAAAACAACGTCCCAAAACAAGCAGCAAAGACCTTCACCAAACCCTGTGCCTGCCTTAAGAAACTTAATTCAGGACTTGACTTTATCCACCTCCTTTCACAAGCCCAGTCTGAACTGTTAATTCAATTGAAATGTAAAACCCTTAACTCCGAAGCACCCACTCCGGTGGTTTTACTCCGGCAGTGCGTCATCCGGCACTGCATCGACGGATTTGCCGGATTGCCCACTGGTATCTTTCCGGAATCCTCTCGCTCCGGTTTTGGCCCTCGCTCAACAATATAATTTATGTCGATTTACTGAAAAAACTATAAAGACTTCGTGCGCAAGTAAATCAAGTTTACACGCTTCACTATCTGTTTTTATACCAGATTAACCACCTACTCGTCAAGAAAAAATTTTCAACATTTTTAGAGCAGATTATGCATATTTTTTGATAATATTGTGCAAAAATGCGTAACTTCCTTGTTTGCAAAGTCTTACAAAGATTCGGCGGAGAAAAAAATGGGCAAAATCGCCGCTGGAGCAGCTATTTTTTCATCTCCGCGGCGTTAGAAATTATGGAAACGGCGACTACCTCGTCTGGGCGGAGGCCCAGCCGTAGTCCCGATAATTTTTCTCTGTGTTTTCCGCGTTTTCTGCGTTTAATCGTGGTTTGCCTGCCTGATTCGGTAAAGATGGACGTCCCAGGCCCTGAAGCTGTCTTTGAAAACGCCATCCTTTAAGAGGATTGTTCGATTCTCGCCCCGCCCCTCGGAGGGGCTGGGCTCGCCGAGGACTTCGACGGTTCTCCCGCCCGCCAGGCCGGGCACGGTGAACGTCGCAGTTGTCCGGCCGTTCCGCATCCCCACGGCAAAAAGATACGTCGCCCCCCCGCTGCTTCGATTTTGCGAAGCAAAACGGCGAGGGTGCTTCTTCATCATAACTGCGACAGGGACATCTTTGTTATCGGACGACACGCGCACTGCATCTTTGATTGTCGGACTGTTCAACACCGGCGCAAGCCGAATAATCTGCCGGTTGATTGCGGTAACTGCCGAGAGCATCTCCGGGTCGCTGAGAAGGGCAGACTCATTGAACCTCGGCTTCCATTCGTGGACGAAGTAAATCAGCCCCATCGAGCCGTGGACGATGGACATCCAGACCTCGCATCGGACCTGCTGCGGCGTGGCCTTGTTCGTGGGGTTTTTGATTCGGGTACATTCAATACAGTTCCATACGATTTTTTCCCCTTCGGTCCATTTCACCAGGCGCTCGACACCCCTGGCGACGTACCAGAGTTTTCCCGAGACCTGCGGTTTTGAGTGGACGACGGGGTAGATATCGAACGAGGCAATGTCACAGCCCTTCACGTATTCGGGATAATCCTCGGGGTGGTTGGTGCGGACACCGCGGCCATGCCAGCCGTCCCAGGCCACACCCTGGCCGAGGTTCAGAAGCACGGGGCGCGTGGGGTCGGCGCTGCGAATCTTCCGGTAATCATCAATAATCTTTCTCGGCGGGATGGGTGGGCCGTAGCCCTTGCCTTTTCCCAATGACTGTGCGTTGTCCGGCTCGTCGCCGTGCATCCAGCCAATAATGATATCGTCATCAATGTATTTGCGGCCTACCTCGTTCTGGTGGCAGATGACCTTCATTCCGGCCTTTTTCAATTCCGCAAGCTGTTGCTCGGTCGGCCCTTTCCAGAGCCCCACGTACGTGTTGAAACCGGCGGCGTGGTACTGCTCGGCCTTACTCGGGTTTTGCAGCCAGACGGCAATTGGAAAGAAAGCGGCATCGTGCGACGGGCCGTTCTCCCACTTCACGTACGGGTTTGCCCCGTTAGAAACTCCGACCGAAGCTCCAACATTTCCCGAATCTGACTTGCTTCTAACGGGGCTTGCCCCCACAGGCTTACCTGAAGCGCTGAGAGCGTGTACAATAAGTATCAAACACGCCGCAGGAATAATACTTCGTTGCATAAAAGTATCTCCTCCAAGAACCTTTGAAAAGAGCGCCCTAAAAACTATGAACTACAAACTACGAACTATTAAGAAGCTTGCTGGCGGTCGGCCTGGCTCTTACATTCTTTCAAGAATTTCAGCCAATTCGTCCAGGCATTCCTGTAAATCTCACCCGATACCAAAAAGCTATCGTTATGGCTGCCGAAAATCTCGACAAGCTCTTTCGGCTCATTCGCCGCTTCGTACAGCTCAAGACCAAACTCGAACGGCACAATTTCATCATTTCTGCTGTGAATTATCATCACCGGACAGAGAACATCCTTGATATAGTCGATTGTCTTGTAGCTGAATCTCGCAAACCACCGCACGGGCATATAAGGGTAAAATTTCCTGCCAATGTCAACGTATGATGTAAAAACGTTCTCAATAATCAAAGCTCCCGCCTTGACCTTAGTTGCCAGTTGTGCGGCGATACTTCCGCCCAGCGACCTGCCAAAGATAATAATATCAGCCGACGATACCTTTTTTTCTTCGGTCAGCCATTTGTATGCAGCCATAACATCCAGATACGTTCCCTCTTCGCCGGGTTTGCCCTGGCTGCTGCCGTAGCCGCGATAGTCAAAAATAAAGCAATTCAATCCCAGATTATAAAAGATATTTATACTATCCAAGCGGTGGAACATATTCCCGCCGTTACCGTGGCAGAACAGAACCGTAAGTTCTGCATTCTCTGCAGGGATATACCAGCCGCTCAACAGCAGGCCGTCGCCGCTCCTGAAAACTACACTTTCAAAATCCAGCCCCAATTCGTCCGGCGTAAAGGGGACTTCCCGCACAGGCCTGTACAAAAACGTCGGCTGCATAAGATAGAGTATCAGCCCCAAACCCCAGTAAGCAACAAACAAGACAACAGCAAGATATATCAGCATCGAACCCATAGCGATAAACGATATAATAGTCAATAATCAATAGTCAACAATCAAACGTATGGCTCGGCCATATTTTAATTTGCCCAAGACAATAAAACAAGCTACAATTTTAGTATGCTCAAAAGAAGAAAAACGAAAACCATCAAGGTCGGGCAGGTTAGTATCGGCTCTTCCGGCCCTATTGTCATCCAGTCGATGACGAAGGTGCCGACCGTCGATATTGCCCGCTGTGTAAGGCAGATAAATCAACTTGTCCAGGCCGGCTGCCGATTGGTGAGAATCGCCGTTCCCAGACGTGCCGATACCGCTGCTTTTGCAAAAATCGTCCAAAAAGTAGATGTCCCGTTAGTCGCCGACGTTCACTTCAGCCCCGCACGAGCTATTGAAGCCATAGAAGCCGGCGCCGCTAAAGTTCGGCTCAACCCCGGCAACATAAAAAATCGAGAAAGTATCCTGCGAATAATAGACGCAGCCAAGATACACAAAATCGCTATCCGCATCGGCGTCAACGAAGCAAGCATCAGAGACCTCAAAAAGCACGCCGTCCCTATCGAGAAACGCACCGCTTTGATGTTAAAAGAAATGAAAAGATATGTTCGGCTCTTTGAAAATCGCAATTTCACCCGGCTGGTTCTCAGCGCAAAAAGCAGTGACTGCCTGCGAACCATCGAAATTAACCGCCGCATCGCCGGGAGCTTCGACTACCCAATCCACCTTGGCCTGACCCACGCAGGGCTGCCCGAAGATGCTCAAATACCTTCGGCTATCGGCCTTGGCACACTGCTGGCAGAAGGTATTGGTGACACCATCAGAGTAAGTGCCGCCGGCAGCCCCATCATAGAAACCAAAATTGCAAAACAGATTCTAATCGCGCTCGGCCTTTACGAACGCTCGAGGCCGGAGCTGATAGTTTGCCCGACCTGCGCCCGGGCCGAAATTGATGTAATCAAGCTGGCCCGGCGAGTTCAAAAAGCATTAGCGGGAATTAACAAACCACTACGGGTCGCCGTTATGGGATGTATCGTCAACGGTCCCGGCGAAGCCGCCGACGCCGACTTAGCCGTCTGCGCCGCCAAGAATAAAGCATCTATCTACCGCAAAGGCCGAAAAATCTCAACAGTCCCCGAAAGAAAAATCATCCCGGCACTACTGAAAGAATTACAAAATCTGTAACGCTATGTGTACACACGAGAACCTACTGCATACATCCGGCGAACCGTTGAAAACAGCATTCAATCGCGTCTGTATCATCGTCATCGTCAGCAGCGCCTTCGCGTACATCGAAGCCGCCGTGGTTGTGTACCTGCGAACAATCTTTCATCCTGACGGTTTTACCTTTCCCCTAACCGAATTTGGCATCAGCCCACTCTGGAAGCAGCTTTTATTAACTGAAATCGGCAGAGAAGCCGCCACATTGGTTTTAATCCTCACCGGCACCTGGCTACTCGGCCGAAATCTCCAGCAGCGATTCGCTTATTTCTTAACCATCTTTGCGGTCTGGGACATCTTCTACTACGTCTGGCTCAAAATCCTCATAGACTGGCCCAGTTCAATTATGGATTGGGACATACTATTTCTAATACCAATCACCTGGGCCGGCCCGGTACTGGCCCCGGCACTTGTCTCCCTCACATTGCTCCTGTTTGCTATAATAATTCTCTACCGCGACTCTTGCGGCAGGGGTCTTGAAGTAACCCTGATGGATTGGCTCGGGTTTATAGTTGCCGGTCTCGTCGTAGTTGCCTCTTTCTGCATTGCCGGCCTGCACGCCGCAGCGCAAGACTTTCGATCCCATTTTTATTGGTCATTATTCGCCTTGGGCTACATATCCGCCGTCGCCCTGTTCCTGAAATGCCTCTTGAAGTCTAAATGTAGAGTATAAGAGCACAAGCGCATAAGCATCCTCTGCACTTGTGATTTGTGCACTTTTGCGGTTTTTCGTTTTTATTGTTCTCTGACGGATTCGTTCCGGTCGGTTAGGATGTTCGCCTTTTGCTGTTGCCCGTCTCCTGCATAAACCCTTCGAACTTGCCGAAAATCATCTTGCCGGCCGAGGTCTGAAGCGAGCTGGTTACGCTAATGAGCAATTCCCGCCCAATCTTATTGCGTGCACCTTCAACAACAACCATTGTACCGTCGGCCAGATACCCGATACCCTGGTCGGCCTCTTCGCCGGGCTTTATGATTTTAACTTTCATAGTCTCGCCCGGCAGAGCAACAGTCTTTAGAGAATTGGCCAAATCGTTTATATTCACTACGTCGACCTCACGCACCTGTGCAACCTTGCTGAGGTTATAGTCCGTCGTTGCCAGTCGCCCATTGCAGCCCTTGGTAAACACCATCAATTTCTGGTCAACGCCTTTGACATCCTCGGCCTCCGGAACGACAGTGTCATCAATCTCCACGTCAATAATAGAATCCGTCTGCATCCTGTTAAGTATATCAAGTCCGCGTCTGCCGCGGCTGCGCTTGAGCTTGTCGGCCGAATCTGCTATCAATTGCAGCTCATTGAGAACAAAACGCGGAACAACCAGTGGAGCGTCAAACAATTTACTCTGACACAAATCTGCAATTCGCCCGTCAATGATTACCGACGTATCCAGAACCAAAGGCCGGGCGCCCTTGGTCTGTTTGGCAAATTCAACGTAAGGAATCACAAAACGCACATCGTCCTTCGTTCGCATCACGATACTGATGGTAAGAAAACATATACATATACCCATCATCCATTTGATTGCAAAAACAGCCTCCGTGGTTAAGTCAATCTTGTACGAACCAGCTATCATATCCACCACAGGCGCCAGCACCGCACTGACAATGAGCCCGACCAACAAGGCGAAAAAAACACCCGCCAGAGCGCTGAGTTTCTTCTTCGGCGTAAGAATATCCAGCAGAAAAACAAACACCATCATCCCCAGACCGCTCCAGACTATCGCCCAGAAATTGGCCGAATCCTCTGCTCTTGCAATTGTCTCAGAACTTACATTGACAAACAGAATCCCCACAACAACGATGATAAAAAGGGCTCTGAAAATCCAAAGTAACATAGTTATAAACCTCCAAATATAATACCAGTTTATTACGTGTTCCCATTTTGCGCTCTTTTTACAAAATGGGGTTCCTTAATTATCGCCGACATTATACCCTGCATCCAAACTATTATCAATAATTACGTTACAGGGAACCTTCGCATCCTGCTCCGGTTTTACGCAGCGTTTATCCTAAATCTTCCCTCGCAAATCTCACCACCCCAAAATACAACCGACATCTCGCAATAAAAGAGTCTTCGGGTCAATTATCGGTATCCGGCTCGGTCTTCTCCTGTGAATTACTTTCGGTGCCGAGTTGACTCTCGGCATCTGCACTTTCTTGAGTCTGCTCGGCTTCGATTGGTTCAGACTCTGGCGGCACTTTCGCCTCTTCAACACGCTTGTCGGGAGCGTGCGTAACCGCATCGCTGGCTTCGGGCTCACCTGCTTCGGCGGCTTCGGGCTCACCTGCTTCGCCGGCCTGCTTACCCGGCTCGGCCGGCTCTGGCGCACCAATTAGGCGTGAGCCTAAGCTCAATTGGTACGGGACGGCTGCTTGTTCTTCAGCAGCCCACTGAACCCTTCGCAAACTCAACCCGATTTTACGGGACTCAGTATCAACCTTTAGAATCTTCACTTCAACCTCATCGCCGGTTTTAACAACATCCTGAGGCTTGTCAATCTTATGGTCGGCAAGCTCGGAAATGTGCAACAGCCCCTCCAAATCCGGTTCAAGCTCAACAAATGCCCCAAAATTAGTAATCTTTGTCACCTTGCCTTTAATAATGTGTCCCGGAATATATTTTTCCGGAATAGCCCGTATCCACGGGTCTTCGTTCATCTGCTTAATTCCCAGCGATATCCTTCGTTTTTCTTCATTAACGTCGAGCACAATGCATTTTACATCATTCCCCTTTTGCAGTGCCTCTCCGGGATGTCCGTATTTCCTCGTCCAGCTTAAATCCGAAATGTGTATCATACCGTCAATGCCCTGCTCTATCTCCACAAACGCACCAAAATTGGTTACACTGCGTACCCTTGCGGTAACAATCGTTCCAGCCGGATACTTCTGAGAAGCTATCGTCCAGGGATTTATTTCGGTCTGCTTCAGCCCCAGCGAGATTTCCTGCTTTTCCTTGTTAACATTCAATACAACCACTTCGATTTCGTCGCCGAGATTGAGCATCTCGCCCGGATGCGCCAGACGCCTGGTCCAGCTCATCTCGCTAATATGCACCAGCCCTTCAATACCATCTTCAAGGCGAATAAAGACGCCATAGTTCATTACATTTACAACCTTGCCCCTTACCCTCGCTCCGATTGGATAACGCTGCTCAACATCTTCCCAGGGACTGGCTGTCTTCTGTTTCAGGCCCAATGAAATCTTTTCATTGACTTTATCAACACCAATAACAACGCACTCGATCTCCTGGTCAAGCTCAACAACTTCTGACGGATGCGATATCCTGCCCCAGCTCAAATCAGAAATATGCAGCAGACCATCGAGACCACCCAAATCCACGAACACACCGAAGTCGGCGATGTTTTTCACAACTCCTTTTCGCAATTGACCGGCCTCGATTTCCGACAGAACCTTTTCCTTACTGCTGCGGCGTTCTTCTTCGACAAGTTTACGCCTCGATATGACAATGTTCCGGCGTTCAATATCAATCTTGAGAATCTTGGACCTGACTTCCTTGCCGATGAATCTACTGATATCGCCCGGTTTTCTGATATCAACCTGCGAGGCCGGCAAAAAGACAGGTACTCCAATATCAACAAGCAAGCCGCCCTTGATGCGCCTTATGACCTTGCCGCTAACAACATCCCCCTCCTTTTTCGTATCGATAATCATTTCCCAGCCTCTGATGCGGTCGGCCTTGTGCTTGCTCAACAGAACAAGCCCGCCTTCAGAGTCGGTATCTTCAAGAAGAACTTCAATCTCTTTGCCCGATGATATCTCGTCGGCGCCCTCAAATTCGCCGGCATCGACAACCCCTTCGCTTTTCAGACCCACCTCGATAATAACATCATTGCCTATTTGTGATACGATTGTCCCTTTAAGAATAGTCCCCGGCAGACTTGAATCGACCTTTGTCCGCAGAACTTCTTCCAGAAATTCATTTTCTTTCTCACCGAACATCTCGCCGACCTGCTGGTCGAGCTCTTCTTGTGACAAACCTAACTTGCTAACAATATTTCTATCTACCATAAACCCGAATTCCTTTGTGGAGTCTGTTTTTCCGACCTATTGGCGCCCCACATCTACGCCAGGAGGCTCTTGTGCAACACTGCACAAATTTGAATTTTTTGGTTAATCATTTATAAAAGTGCATTTGCCCACGCAGCCCAGCACTCACTTTGCCGTTCATTCAGCCAATCCTCAAAGTGAGTGCTGGGCAAATTAGACGACTTTAAGCTGCCACATTCGGCCCGAAAGCTTTATTATCGGCTGCCGGTATCAAAAGCTTCCAGATTTTCTACAAATTCGTCAATTATCCACTCAGGCGTCGAGGCCCCTGCCGTAACGCCCGCTACATTCTTGCCGAAAAGCATATTTTTATCAAGTTCATTCCAATTTTGCAAATGAAACGTTTCGCTATTATATTTTTTGCAAAGCTCGGCGAGCTTGCGCGTGTTGGCACTCTCCAGACTGCCGAGCACGAACATTATACCCACCTGCTTGCACAATTGTACAGCCGATTCCTGTCTTTTTATCGCCTCTTCACACAAAGTATTAATTACTTTCAATTCACTAAAGCTGCCCCTGGCTATGGCGCCAAGCATTCTGCTAAAGTACTCCCGGCTCTGGGTAGTCTGACAAACAATTCCCAACTTAGCATTTTCAGGCAGCTTATGTAAATCCGACTCGTCAGCAATGACAATAGCGTCCCTGGCGCAGCCCACAACCGCCCGGACCTCAGGATGGTTTTGGTCGCCAATAATTACCACTTTATAACCATCTCTGGCAAGCTCCTCGGCTATGTGCTGCACCCTTTTAACCAATACACAAGTGGCATCAACAATATTAACGCCTTTTTCTTTGAGCTTTGCTATCTGTTCAGGGGCAGCTCCGTGAGAACGGATAAGGACCGTCCCTGACTGAATTTCTTCTACTTTATTTACGGTTTTCAGTCCGCTTTCTGCCAGCCGCTCCACCATATCCTTGTTATGAATGATGGGGCCGAGACTATAAACGTCATTTTCTCGCCCCTCTTTATAGACAAGTATTTTTTCGGCAATACTGATAGCGTTTCTAACGCCGTGACAAAATCCGCACTTTTCCGCAACTATAACCTTCATAACCAAATTCGCTTAGTCGTTAGTATTTACTGAGTGAACACTATTCACTAAATTTATTTTATGCCAAAATTGCAGTACAGTCCACCAAAACTTTTTGCCCGGAGCAAGAATTGTCCCCCAGATTTGCAGGTGAGAGCCAATCCGGCAATCCGACATGCCGGACAGTAAAATCTCACTATGCTGTAACATCTAATTTGATGGGTGGCAGAGGGTAGGGTGCGATATTTCGCACCACTTTGACTAAATTCTAAACTCTACAGAATTGTTATTTATAAAATATATGGTCTTACTTAGAAATAAATGCGGGTGCTTGTAAAAAGAGAAATTGATGTTTATTTGTGCTTCCTTGATCGCGCACACCATGATTCTCACATAATGAGACGTCCTCATATAAAAGTCTTAGCACCTCAAAACCAGTTTTTTCTGCTTGAGGAATTAACTCTTTTCCCATGTCTCTCCTTCCTTTTACTCCTAAATGCAACACGCATAGTCCCCCAGGTTTCAGAAGGTTCAAAAATTTCAAGAAGACTTTTTCGTAAACGGTTATAGATTTTGCTTGCATCTCCTCAAGATAGTCACCCCTTTTAGTTGACTTGAAATCCTTGTTTTCCCAGCCGCAAAACCATAAGCGTATCCAGTTTGCAAGATAGAAACGTGTGCTATTGAGGAACGGGGGAGAAGTAATGATCGCGTCATATTTTTGCTCTGCATTAAAATCAAAAACAGAACACAGATATGCTGAGCCATGGACATAGGTTTTGGGCATTTGTGTTCGGATAGCGCGCTGAATCTTCGCATCCAGGTGGCTCAGTAGTGGTTTATACTTAAAAGGACCTGTGGGGGAAAAAGGTGTGAGACCATGCGATCTACGACTAAGCGCATAAGGGCGGTTCCCATGTAGGATATGCAGAAGACAAGATTCGGTGAAGGCTGACGCGGGAGTATGCCGATCAATTGTGGAAAAGAACTTTCTGGCAGTAACTATTTCAGCAAATGTAGTTGGATGGAAATAGTCTTGAAGACGGCCATTGATGTTCTTTAGTTGAATGTGAGCGAGTTCACTCTCTGTCACAAGACATTGGTCAAGAT
>JAUWBI010000100.1 GCA_030601745.1 Phycisphaerae bacterium | reverse complement strand
GGCAAAACTGCAGGTGATATGGTCAATGAGGTCCGCCGTCAGTTCAGGGAAATCCCCGGTATTATGGAATGGACGGCCCAGCCCGATTATGCCCGCTGCGTTTCTATCTCAACTCAGGGCGCCCAGAGAGAAATGATTCTGCCTTCACTGCTGGCTATTTTCGTGCCGCTTATTACCGGCCTTGTCCTTGGTGTAGCGGGGGTTGTAGGCCTTCTGGCCAGCGGCCTGACCTGTGGCTTCGTTCTGGCGGTAACCCTTAACAACGCAGGCTGTACGTGGGACAACGCCAAGAAGTTTATCGAAAAGGGCGCGTATGGCGGAAAAGGCTCTGAGGCTCACAAGGCCAGCGTAGTCGGCGATACCGTCGGTGACCCGTTCAAGGACACCTCCGGCCCGAGCTTGAACATTCTTATCAAGCTGATGAGTATGGTCAGCGTTGTATTCGCCGGCATAATTGTCAAGTTCGCGCCGGTTATTGGAAGCTGGCTCGGATTCGGCAAATAGGCCGATTTCTGAAAAATATTTGCAAAAAAACAAAAAAATCTTGACAGTTTGTATAGCGTGAGCTATACTTTAGATATGAGAAAGTAAATATACCAGCATCAGGAGAGGTATGGCGATGTGAATCACGGCCATCATGGAGGTGCTCTTGGTGTTCCGCCAAGGAGGGCAGTGGTTTTGCTTGCATTTAGCAGAACCAATTGGTAGGGATTTGGCAGAACATTTTGAAAGTGTGGGGATACGAAGATGGCCGATTACGTTGATTTTGAAAAAGTTTTGGAGTTATTTGAGTCGCACGGCTGGAAGCTGCAGAGAATTTATGAACCGTATCGGGTTTTTGTCAAGCAAGGAGAGCTTCCCTGGCTTATCCCGGTACATGACAAGAAAGTAGATGTTGAATATGTCAAGAAGTTCAAAGAATTCCTCGAAGACCGGGGCGCAATCTAAGGGTCTCGAACGGCCTTTTAAGGAGTCGGTTGTGCGCAAAGCTACGAAGATTGTGGCCGATTATCGTATCATACTTGAGCGAAATGAGAGGTTGGGTTTTATCGGCAGTTCTGTTGAGCTTCCTACCGTCTTTGCGGATGCCAAGACGCCTGAGAAGTGCTACAGGGTTACAGCAGATGCTCTGATGGTTGCGATTGCGACAATGATTGAATGCGGACAAAGACCCCCACAGCCGGCATCTGCCGGAAGGCGAACTGAACAGGTGAATGTCAGATTAACTGCCGAAGAGAAACTACTGTTTGCCAATGCAGCGATGAATCTTGGGTTCAAGGGCATATCTGATTTTATTCGCAACACAGCTCTCAATAGCGTTCTCTCAAGCCGTTAAGTTGGTTATGTTCTTTAATCTACGCTTTCAATATTGAATTTGTTGACGTTATTGTCTAATATTTGTAATCTATCAGGGTGGCCGAACGGGCCGCCCTTTTCTTTATTGAAAAAAATGAGGATGTAATTTGGCGAAGAAGCAAAACGCAGAGGCAAGCCCCGTTAGAAATTCTACAAGCGGGGACAGGCGGCGAAAAGAGAATATTTCTAACGGGGCAAGGGCATTCGCCTTGGCCGCAGCCCAACTGGCGGATGGGCGGCATTGCAGCGATATTGTGGTCCTGGACTTGAAGGGCAAATCGCCCGCGACCGATTATTTTGTAATCGCCACCGGCACAAGCGATAGACAAATGCGCACCGTCGCCGACGAAATCTGCGAGGCTGCAAAAAAATTGGGCTTGCAGCGTTTTGGCCGGGCCGGCTATGAACAGGCACGCTGGATTTTGCTCGACTTTATCGATGTTGTAATCCATATCTTCGACAGCGAATATCGAGACTACTATGATTTGGAATTGCTCTGGGGCGACGCCAAGAAACTTACAATTGATAATTGATGATTGAATGAAACCTGTTATTGACATACTTGAAGACAGAATTAGTGTTGCGATGGCTGCTGCTACCGGCCGAAGCGACTGCGCAGCTATTGTAAGACCCTCCACCGACCCGAAGTTCGGCGATTATCAGGCCAACGGCGTAATGGCATTAGCCAAAAAAATGAAAACCGCCCCGCGCCAGCTTGCCGAAGAGGTGGTAAAGAACTTAGATGTTGACGATATTTGCCAGCCGCCGGAAATTGCGGGGCCGGGTTTTATAAATTTGCGGCTAAAAGCCGATTTTATTGCAAACAGTCTGCTTGAAATTAACAGCGACCTTAGTAGTCGGCTTGGCGTAGATAAAGCCGCTGTGCCGAAGACTATCGTCGTTGATTTTTCCTGCCCAAATATTGCCAAGCCAATGCACGTTGGACATCTGCGAAGCACCATAATCGGCGACTGCATCTGCCGAATGCTTGAATTTCTCGGCCACAAGGTTCGCCGCCAAAACCACATTGGTGACTGGGGCACCCAATTCGGAATGCTCGTTGCATTTATGGAGAGAAGAGCTGCTGAAGCACTTGAGGGGAGGGTAGTTGGTGTTATTCCAAGTACATTAGCTGAATTTGAGGCTTTTTACAAAGAAGCAAAACAGTTGTTTGACACCGATGAAAATTTTGCTGCTCGTTCTCGTGCGGCTGTTGTTGGATTACACTCAGGTGATCAAACATGGATAGGCCGTTGGAAGCTACTTGTAGCTCAGTCGGTAAAACACTACCAGGAAATGTATGATAGACTGAACGTGACGCTAAAACCTGAACACGTGCGTGGCGAGAGCGAATACAGAGATGAATTGCCAGGTGTTGTTGAGGATTTGCAACGGAGAGGTTTGGGGAAGGAATCAGATGGTGCGGTTTGTGTTTTTCCGGAAGGGTTTAAGAATAAAGAGGGTGAGCCATTACCGTTTATGATACAAAAGAGCGATGGGGCGTATCTCTATGCGACGACGGATTTGGCGGCCATTCGCTATCGGATAAATGAACTAAAGGCAGATAAAATAATCTATGTAACCGATGCCCGGCAGAAGCTGCATTTTGAGATGCTGTTTGCGAGTGCGAGGATGGCGAAGTGGGTCAGCGATGATATTGAGCTTTCGCATGTAATGTTCGGCAGCGTTTTGGGTGAAGATGGGGCCCCACTGAAAACGCGTTCGGGCGAAAATGTAAAACTAAAAGAGCTGCTCGATGAGGCGGTAGAACGCGCAAGAGCCGTCGTCGAGGAAAAGAATCCAGACCTTGACCAAGATAAAAAAACAGAAATTGCAAAGGCTGTCGGAATCGGTGCCGTCAAATACGCAGACTACTCCAATAATCGAACAAGCGACTATATCTTCAGCTTTGACAAGATGTTGGCGATGGATGGCAATACCGCTCCATATATGCAATACGCCTATGCCCGGATAAAATCGATTGAGCGAAAGGCGGAGGAGAAAAACATAAAGATTGAGAAAGAACTTAGAGCGATTACCGATTTGAGTTTGACCGAGCCAGCCGAGCTGGACCTGGCCAAAACCTTAAGCCGGTATGGCGAGGCAATACGAGCCGCCGCTGCTGATTACAGGCCGAACTACTTGACCGCCTATCTTTACGAGCTGGCACAGAAATTCAGCGGCTTTTATACAAATTGTCCGGTTCTGGACGCCGGGCCGGATAAAAGACCGACGAGACTGTTGCTTTGTGATTTAACCGCAAAGACTATCAAACACGGCTTGAGTGAACTTTTAGGTATCGAAGTTGTTGAGCAAATGTAAGCCCCGTTAGAAACTCAATAAAGAAAGTTTCTACAGGGGTGAATAAATGAAGTTTCTAATGGGGTAAGAGGTAATAATAATGAAAATCGTCGAAAGAGATTTTCGCATAAGCACTAAACACCGTAATCAGATGATTGACATTACAAGCCAGGTCGGCTCACTTGTCGCGCAATCGGGTATTACCAATGGCGATGTGATAGTCTATTGTCCTCATACAACAGCGGCAATTACCATAAATGAAAACGCTGACCCATCCGTTCCGCACGATATACTTTTGACTCTGGCCGAATTAGTACCCCATCATCGTTCGGGCCATCGGCATTCCGAGGGCAATTCCGATGCGCATTGCAAAAGCTCCCTGATTGGCTGCAGCGAACAAATCCTGATAAAGGACAAGACACTTTCCCTCGGCACCTGGCAGGGCATTTTTTTCTGTGAATTCGATGGCCCGCGCAGCAGAAGGGCGATAGTCCAGATCCGCGGGGAGTGAAAAACGTAGGGGGGGTAGGCCCCTGTGCCTACCCTTCAGGGCAACCACAGGGGGTTGCCCCTACAGAATGTTCCTATGAAAAATAAATATCTGAAAGGAATCAGCGCTAATGTATTTCTATTGGGCATTGTCAGCTTTTTGAATGATTTAAGCAGTGAGATGATAATGCCGATTTTGCCGATGTTTATTACAGCGCTGGGCGGTGCCGGCCTGGCCGTCGGATTAGTCGGGGGATTTAGAGACAGCATATCAAGTATTCTAAAGGTCTTCTGTGGCTATTGGTCCGACAGAGCAGGCAAGAGGAAGATATTTGTTTCGTCTGGATATCTCACTTCCTCGCTTTTTAAGTTGTTCCTGGCTTTCTCTAAAACATGGCAACATATTTTGATTTTTGCTGGTCTGGAAAGAGTGGGCAAAGGCTTGAGGACTGCCGCAAGGGATGCAATTATTGCAGATTCTATGGCAAAAGAGCGGGGTAAAGGATTTGGAATTCACAGGGCCCTCGACACTTCCGGGGCGATTCTGGGCTCGATTGCTGTTTTTCTTTTATTCTGGTTTTTCGGCTTTAGTTTCAAGTTGATTATACTCATTGCTGGAGTTATTGCATTTGCTTCTTTAATTCCGCTGTATTTTGTAAAAGAAGGCAAAAGGGAACCACAAGACATATCGTTAAAAATAGGCCTGAAAAATCTTCCTAAATCCCTTAAGTTATTTATCCTGATTTCCGGTATATTTGCATTGGGAAATTTCAGTTATATGTTTTTTATTATTAGGGCGCAACAGTTCTTTACGGGTAAATTATCAGGCGCAGTGCCAATCCTCTTATATGTTCTTTTTAACATTTTCTATGCCGCCTTTGCTATTCCCCTTGGCGCTCTCTCGGACAAAATCGGAAGAGAAAAGGTTATTATTCTTGGTTATTTGTTGTTTTCATTGACTTCGCTTGGTTTTGCCTTTCTGACTTCACTGCCGGCTTTTATAGTCTTATTTGCCCTTTACGGTATAACCTATGCGGCGGTTGACGGAAACCAGCGTGCCTTTGTGTCTGATTTATCCTCTCAACAGTTAAAAGCTACAGCTTTGGGAACATTTCACACCACAATAGGTTTGATGGCCTTACCAGCAAGCCTTATAGCTGGATTCTTATGGCAGAATATTGCTCCAGAGATAACTTTTGTTTATGGCAGTATACCCGGCTTTATTTCTGTTCTTTTGTTCATCGCTTTTAGAAGTTATTTTGGTGTGCCAAAGGAGCTGAATAAATGAAGAACATCGAGCAGATGGAAACTCGGCCGATAAAAGCCGGGTTTGAGACTGTGCGCATAAAAAGGGCGAGGTGGTGGGAACCGGCTGGGGGGGAAACCGGTGTGCCACGCTGCCTCGCCGAGGTTCGTAAGCTGCCGGAAACAGCACTATTTCATTATTTCAAGAGTAACCTAAAAGTCTAACGCCTTTAAATAAGCCTGTCAAATAAAAAAAGTAAAAATTTCTTAGGGGACCTTGTCTACCCCACCTATATTGTCTTTACAATCCTAATATACAAGCTGCGACGATAAAATGCAAGTTAAAAATTGCTTTTTTTTTGTTTTTTTTTGTGCTCATCACGTTATCTATAAGCGTGGTTCATAAAGTAAAATGGCTTGAATCTTTGTGCGTATTAGCGTAGATTATGGCTGATAAGTCTAAAAGTTGTCATTTTTGGAGTTTTTCGGTGACAAAGCTGAAAACTATGTTGAGTATCGGGCCAAAACCGGATATTTCAAGGCGCTTCTTATTTTGGGCGGTTCGAATTTGTTAATCTTAAATTCCTGACCATTTTCTTATGGCAAAAATTTCTGAAAGAATAGAACGCGTAAGAGGTACCATCAACTCTGCTTGTGCCCGTGTCGGCAAAGACCCCGGTGAGATAAAGCTTGTCGTTGTAACCAAATCCGCTACCATTGAGGCCATAAAGGAGGTTATTTATCTGGGCCTGGTCGAGCTCGGTGAAAACCGGGTTCAGCAGTTGAGAAAAGTTTCCGCCCAGATAGATGAGTTTTTGCAGGGAGGGGACGGCGATTCAACTCTGCCGGAAAAAGTCAACTGGCATATGGTAGGCCATCTACAGCGCAATAAGGTCCGCCAGGTCTTGCCCATTGCTTCTCTGATACATTCGCTTGACACACTTCGGCTGGCGGAGGAGATAAACGCTTCAGCGGCAAAGCTAAACTTATGCCCCAGAGTACTTCTGCAGGTCAACACCTCAAACGAACCGCAAAAATACGGTGTTCCGGTAGGCGCTACAACGCATCTGGCTGAGCAGATAGAGACGTTGCCGAATTTGAAACTGGTTGGCCTGATGACAATGGCACCGTTGACACATAATAAAGATGTCATTCGGGCTTGTTTTGTTCGGGCAAGAGAGTTATTTATTGAGATGCGCGGCGAAAAAATTGTCGGCCCAGAGTTTACTGAGCTAAGTATGGGTATGAGTTCGGACTACGAAGTCGCTATTGAAGAGGGTGCAACCATTCTTCGCATCGGCTCGGCAATCTTCGCCGGCTAAGAGCAGCTTTGAGCCGAGTAAGCATCGAGGGGGTCCTTTTTATTGGAACAAGTTTGTAATCTGTGCCAGCGTATCTTTACAGACAGTGCGAAGATTACCAATCTTGCACCAGCAGAAAAAAACAAAAAAAAGCAAAGTGCCATCCCTAACAAGCCGAAATTAGTTTGTACCGATATTTGTAGAAATGGATATTTGTTCTGGGTTCCCATTCTGTAATACGTCGTAAAACGGGGCCCTCAAAGTCCCATAACGCAGCTAAAAAGGTAAATGAAATGGAAAAAACAGAACTACTAAGCGCTATTGAACTGCCGCAAAATTTCACAGATGTTCTATACCTGACAAACCAGGGACAGATGCCAACTGAAATAAAGCGACTTTTGAAGCAGAAGAAGCTTTCTTTCAAAGACCAGCCAATAAACAAGTTTCCTCAGATACGCGAGCGACTCGACCTGGTTGGAACCGTCATTATCGATGCAAAGGAGCTGGACAAGACGCAGCAGCAGAAATTGGCCCGAATAATTGAAGCGCTCGAGATGGAAAATATTGGCGTGATCTTGCTGACCAGCCGGGTGGAAATGCCCGTAAAAAGTTTTTCTTTAACACCGGCAAAGACCAGTTTCTCTATGGCCAGTACAGTGGAGTCAGTTTCCATAGATGAGCTGTGGGTTAGAATCAGCCTCAATCTTGCATACCGTAAAAAAAGTTCTTGCATGGCGGTAAAACCTGTAATCCCACCAAAGCAGGTGCAAACAATTTACAAGAATAAGCTGGCCGAGCAACTTAGTATGACCGGGGCCTTGGTGGACAACCTGGCGGAGCAGCTTCGTTTGGCTGGTCTTGTTCAGCAGGATTTTCTGCCCACTCAACTGCCCAATAGTGATGAGGTACGATGGGCCACAAGTTTTTTGCCGGCCGAGTGGGTCTCAGGCGACATTTACAATATCGTGCGCATCGACGAGCAGCACGTAGGCTTTTATGTAGCCGATGTAGTCGGTCACGGGATCCCTGCCGCACTTTTAACAATTTTTGTAAAACAGGCTCTGGTTATGCGAGAGACTATTGAGAACAATTACCATATATTCTCACCGGCGGAAGCTATGAAAAATCTCAATGTGCGGATGGCTGCACAGAAGCTATCCGGCTATCAGTTTGCTACCTGTTGCTATTGTCTGCTAAATATAAAGACGCTACAGCTAACCTATTCCCGTGCAGGACATCCCTATCCAATTCTTATCAGGCCCCAGGAAGAGCCGGAACAACTGGAAATACAAGGCTCGCTGCTCGGAATTTTTGGACAAGCCGAATATATCCAGCAGACTGTGCAGCTTCAATCCGGGGATAAAGTCCTGCTGTATTCCGACGGAGCAGAGCCCTTTATCGGCAGTTTCGACGACCAAACCGGCTTTCATTTCAGCGAAGAATTTTGCGAAATCAAAGATTTACCTATTGTCGAGATGTTCGACAAATTCAACACGCTGGCGCAAAGCAAGAAAATCGCCCCATCTGAAGTCGATGATATTACAGCAGTTGGCCTTGAGATACTTTAGTCGGCCCTAAGCGTCAAAGCGCACTTTCGGGTTCCCATTTTGCCTGCACCTGTGGTTGCGCAGGCACAGGTGCGACTTATTGCAGTAGTCCCCAAATGCGCTTTATTGCGTTTGGGGAGCCCGCAAAATGGGGCCGGGAAATTGTTTGCAAAAACACTTCTTGTAGTTATACTTACTGGCTTAACCGACAGTTTGGGTTCCCATATTGCAGCTTATTGCAGGGGCCTCCGCAGGACCAGGGCCCTTTTATTAAGAAAGGATGCGGCAATGGCGGAGAACAAAAATAGCGATTTGCAGAAAATAAAGAAACTCATTGAAATAATGAAACAAAATGAGCTGGTCGAGGTTGAAATAAAGCATGGTGATGACAAAATTTTTTTGAAGCGCTCCCAACCTCAACCCGCCGTCGGCGGGCCCGTAACCGCTTTGCCGACGATTGGGCCGGAATCCGGCGCCGCACCTGTCGGCCCCAATGCAGCGCAAAGCTCAGCGGCTTTGAGCCAACCTACCGCGGTGCAGCAAGAGGAGGATTTGGTAGAGATAAAATCACCTATCGTAGGGACTTTCTACGTCACACCGAGCCCCGATTCCGAGCCTTATGTTGAACTCGGCTCGGTAGTTAAGCCGCAGACGGTCGTTTGTATAATCGAGGCAATGAAGGTAATGAACGAAATAAAAGCCGAGGCCAGTGGAACAATAGCCGAGATACTGGTGACCAACGGCCAGGCCGTTGAATATGGTCAGGTGCTTTTCAAGGTCAAACCAGACTAATTCGTGGTGCGTCGTGCGTGATACGATGTCCGCAATACGAGATACAAGAATATGTTTTCAAGAATCCTGATAGCGAACCGTGGTGAAATAGCACTGCGTATCATCCGTGCCTGTCACGAGCTTGGCGTTGAGGCAGTGGCGGTTTATTCCGAGGCCGATAAGGACGCTCCATACCTGCAGCTTGCCGATGAAGCCATTTGTATAGGCCCGGCCAATCCTGCCGAGAGTTATCTAAATATCCCGCGTATCATAAGTGCCGCCGAGATTGCAGATGTCGAGGCAATTCATCCGGGTTATGGCTTCCTGGCTGAGAATATAAACTTTGCCCAGATATGCCGGGACTGCGGGATAACATTTATCGGCCCGCCTGTTGAGGCAATGCGGCTGCTCGGTGACAAAGTCCAGGCCCGCAAACTGGCACACCAAGCACGGGTCGCAGTTGTCCCGGGCTCTGACGGTGCTATTGAAGAAGAATCTGAAGCGTTGAAGCTCGCAAGCAAGATGGGCTACCCCGTAATGATAAAGGCTGCCGCCGGTGGTGGCGGACGGGGTATGAGAGTTGCGCACAACGACATCAGCTTTCGTTCGGCATTTGGGGCGGCCCAGGCCGAAGCAGAAGCTGCTTTCGGAGACGGCAGAGTCTATCTGGAAAAATTTATAGTTGAACCCCGCCACGTGGAGGTGCAGGTAATAGCCGATAACGCCGGCAACGCATTGCACTTTTACGAAAGAGACTGCACCATTCAACGAAGGCATCAAAAGATGATTGAGGAATCACCCTGTCCTGTCTTGGATGAGCGTGACAGAGAGCAGCTTGCCGAGGCTGCCTTGAGGATTATAAAAGAGGCCAAATATGTCAATGCCGCAACGATTGAGTTCCTTCTGGACAAGGATAAAAAGTTTTACTTCATTGAGGCGAATACGCGAATCCAGGTCGAGCACCCGGTTACCGAAATGGTTACCGGCCATGATTTGATTAAGTGGCAGCTAAAGATTGCCGCTGGTCAACCTCTTAAATTGCGCCAGAAGAATATCAAGCATACCGGCGTGGCAATTGAGTGCCGAATCAACGCCGAAGACCCCGCAAATAATTTCGCGTCTTGTCCGGGCACGATTACCAGATATATTCCGCCCGGCGGCCCCGGCGTCAGAGTCGATACGCACGTTCATCAGGGCTGGACAGTCTCGACAAGTTATGATTCGATGATTAGCAAACTTATCGTCCATCAAAGAACGCGAACCGAAGCCATTGCCACGATGAAAAGGGCTTTGCGGGAATTTGTTATCGAGCCGATTAAAACTACGATACCCGCCTGTCTGGATATTCTCTCGCACAACCTTTTTGTCAAAAATAAAATCGACACCGGCTTCGTCGAACGAAACTTCTGACCTCGTATTTCGTATCTCGCTTCTTTGTGTCATTCCGAGCGCAGCCGAGGAATCTATTTTTTGCTTGCCCCGCACAAAATAGGCTTTTGCCGTAATTTGGTGCGGGGTCATTGCGAGCCCCCTTCTTGCTTTCGCAAGAAAGCAGGGGGCGCGGCAATCTCTTTTATCAATCGTAAATCGTCAATCGAAAATATCCTTGTCGCCACCGCACCAAAGCCCCATTAGAAATCCACACGAAGTCCGGGGCCTTATTTCTAACGGTGCAGACCGAGCAGTGAGAGCGTGGCCTAAATGAGAATCATCCTGTGGGTCCTTAGTTATCTACAAACTACGAACTCATAACTACGAACTACTTATTTTTCCAGGGCGGTTAAGTCTTCGTATGTTTCGCGTTTTCTTATTACCTTGAATTCGCTGCCGTCGACAAGGACTTCGGCAGCTCGGCCTCGGGCGTTGTAATTACTGCTCATACTAAAGCCGTATGCACCGGTGGTGAAGATAGAGAGCAAATCGCTGCGTTTTACCGTCGGCAGGGCCCTGTCCTTTCCAAAGAAATCAGCACTTTCGCAAATCGGCCCAACTACGTCAACAACTTCGGTGCCGTCCAACTGCAAATCCCTATCACGCTGGCGAGGGACAAATTTTTCAGACACATTGACAGGCCAGATGAAGTGGAATGCATCATATAACGGCGGACGAATCAAATCGTTCATTCCGGCATCTACGATGACAAATTTTTTCCGGCCGCTGGTTTTCAGATATAAGACCTGCGTTACTAAAATCGCTGCGTTGGCTGCGATACTTGCGCCGGGTTCGAGAATAAGTTTTAGTTTTTTACCTTTCAGTAATGGCACGATGGCAGCAGCGTAATCAGCAGCCGTTGGTGCTGTACCGGTTATGTAATCGGCCCCGTATCCGCCGCCGATGTTCACTGCTTCAATTGTGAACCCGTCGCGACGCAGTTGTTCAATCAGAGTTAATATTTTTTCTATCGCCTCAACATAGGGCTCAACAGTATGGCCGGCTGAGCCTAAATGTATATGAATTGCACAAAGTTTGACGGCATCGCTGCGGCCGTAATCGGCGAAGACCTTTTGCGCACACTCGATGTCAACGCCGAATTTGGTTTCCTTCTTGCCTGTAATGTCATACGTATGCGTTTTGATGTCAACGTTGGGGTTGACACGCAGGGCGGCTTTGGGTTGTTTATTTCCCGCAGAACTACTTTCTTTTGCCAGCCGAATCAGGTTTTGTATCTCAGCTTCTGATTCGATGTTGAAATATCCGATGCCGGCATTTAATGCTTCGATGATTTCGGTATCGGTTTTGCCGACGCCGGCGTAAACGATTTTTGATGGATTGGCCCCAGCTTGTAGAACGCGATATAACTCCCCGCCGCTGACAATGTCAAAACTGCTTCCTGCCTCAGCCATAAATTTGAGGATGTTTATGTTGCCACAGGCCTTAACGGAATAGCAAATCGTAGTATCAAGCTCGCTGTAGGCCTCTTGAATTTTTTGCAGGTGTTCCTTGAAGGTGGCTTTGCTGTAGATATAAGCCGGCGTGCCGACTTCGGCGGCGATTCTTTGAACGTCTACGTTTTCAGCAAACAGCTTACCGTTTTTGTAATTGAAATAGTCCATATTGCACAGTCAATAATCAATAATCGATAATCAATAGTCAAGTCAATAAAAAAATGGAAGGTTCCGCCGTGGCGAGAGAACCTTCCATTTCCGCGTAACTTGCCGCAGTGTTGAGATTCTGGCTTGCAACAGGGTTCCCATTTTGCAATAAGTCGCAAAGTGGGTTCCCACTCAAACTGCCAAGCTGCCAAAATCCATAACTCAAAGACAAGCGGGCTTTTGGCTAAGTTGTTACGCTATCTTTTCTTTCTCTTCTTAGCTTTTTTCTTTTTAGCTTTCTTCTTGGTTACTTTTTTCTTCTTCTTTGCTTTTCTCTTTGCCATTATTTTTCCCTTTCAGTTGATTAAATCTTTTTGCATCCAGGTTAACATCACAATACTAATTTACTACTAAAAATTCTATCAAACAAATTATAACAAAAAGTTAATAACTTTTGTTATATTATCGTCTAAATATTTAAAAATACTTCATAAAATTTTTTCATCATCGATGTTTTACATAACTTCGTATTTCGTTTATCATACTCTTTAATGAAACGATACGAGTTGTTTTATTGTAACTGAAGTTTTTATTCAAGCTCCGATTGTAATTGAAGTTCTTGCTCAAGTGGAGAAAGTGTTTTTTACGATTACCCGTGCTAAAGCCGTTTATTTTAACTTATAGGCCGATTTCGTGGTTTTTGATTGTGAAAGAAGTAATCCTCATCTTTGTCAACTAAAATATTTTTAAGGTGTTGCGAAACGTTGTGAGTAAGTAAGAACTGACTTGTTTTTTGAAAGTTTTTGCTGTTTGTTAAAGTTTTTTGTTGGCTAAAGTTTTTTAATTTTTTTGTAATATTTTTTTCAATAACACACAATTTAGTTGTTAATTTTTTATGGCGAAAAGAAAAATAGCCTTGTTTGGTGGTACGTTCGACCCAATTCATCTCGGTCATACCACTGTCGCTGCCGACGCAGCCAAACATATTGGCGCGGAGAAAATCATTTTTATTCCTGCAAAGCGCTCTCCGCTGAAGGGTTTCTTTCCCAAGGCAAGTGATAATGATAGATTTGCTATGATAG
Organism: Phycisphaerae bacterium; assembly: GCA_030601745.1. Lineage (GTDB taxonomy): Bacteria > Planctomycetota > Phycisphaerae > Sedimentisphaerales > Anaerobacaceae > JAUVYQ01. The sequence goes on along the minus strand of JAUWBI010000100.1, from coordinate 1,059 downwards.
CTCTTGCAATCGCCGACAATAAGAATTTCCAGGTAAGTGATTATGAGTTGAAAAAGCCGGAGCCGAGCTACACTCTGGACACGGTAAGGCAATTTCAGGCAGACTGCGGCAGCGAAACTTCAATCTATTGGCTCATAGGTGCTGACAGTATTGACGAACTGCCGCTTTGGTATGGAATTGTTGAGCTGATTGAGGAGTGTAATTTGTCCACGATGTACAGGGCCGGCTGTGAACCCCCGGATTTTGCCAGATTTACAGCTATCTGGGGCTCTGAGCGGGTTGAAAAACTTCAGCGAAACGTTATCCAAACCCCCCTGATTGCTATGAGCAGCACGGAAATACGAAACAGATTAGCTGCCGGCCGTGATGTAACCAATATGCTGCACCCGCCCGTTGCTGATTATATCCGCAAACGCGGGCTCTACCAATCAAAGATTAAGCCTTAATCCAGGGCGTAAAGCGAGATACGAGGTACAACGAAGGATTCGTCACAATCGTGTATTTTTGACCGACTTTATTAACCAATCGTACCAGTTGGTGAACCCGGCGCCGGTTTTGGCTGATATTGGAAAAATTTCAATGCCTTTATTTAGTTTGCGGGCATCAGCTTTCACTCGTTCAAAACAGAAATCCACCTGCACTCCTGCTTTCAGCAGGTCAATTTTGTTTATAAGCAGCACCTTTGACTTTGCAAAAATAGCAGGGTATTTGGCCGGCTTGTCGTCACCCTCCGCAACAGAAAGCACGACTATCTTGCCGGCTTCCCCCAATTCAAAAGCCGATGGACAAACCAGATTGCCTACGTTCTCTATAAAAATCAAATCCAGGTCGTCAACAGGCAAATTCTCTAACGCACCATTTACCTGAGCTGCTGATAAATGGCACGCACCATTAGTGTTTATCTGAACCACTGGCGCTTTGGTTGCTCTGATTTTTTCAGCGTCTATGTCGGTCTGAATATCGCCCTCAATCACACCGATTTTAATTTTGTCCTTCAATTCGCTTATCGTCCTTGTCAGGATTGTGGTCTTGCCCGAGCCGGGCGACGATATCATATTC
>JAUWBI010000120.1 GCA_030601745.1 Phycisphaerae bacterium | reverse complement strand
CTATCTTGTTGCAGGTATCTAATGCGTAATGCCAATACGAAGAGACAGGGAGAACTATATGCCGGACAAACCGTCTAATACAACAGCATCTGCCCACCAGGTAGAGCTTGCTATTCGTCAGCTCGATTCGCTTTCGACCTTGCCCTCGGTTGCAGCACAATTTTTTTCCAAGCTGCTGCAACCTCAATTCTCACCCTCAGCCATAGCTGATATTATTGAATCAGACCCAGCCCTTACGGCCAAGATTCTTTCGCTCATCCACCAGCAAGGCGTAAGCTTCCCTGACGAGAAATTTTCGCTTCGCCGGGCACTTGACAAACTGGCTGCGCACCTGGTCCGCGATGCAGTTTTATCTGTCAAAGTTTTCCGCACCTTCGACCATGACAACGACAGAATCCTGCTTAGAAAAGGGCTTATACAACACGCTCTTGCAGTCGCCTGCTGTGCTAAAGACATCGCCGAAATCATATCACCTCAAATGGATTTACAGCTGGCTTTTTCTGCGGGGCTTCTGCACGATATCGGAAAACTTGCACTCGAAGAGGCAATGCCGAAAAGTCTTGCCCGTATTGTCGAAGAAGCGAAATCAACAAAAGCCGGCGCCTGTGCCATCGAGCAAAAACAGCTCGGCACCGACCATACAATCCTCGGCAAACGGTTGGCCCAAAAGTGGCACCTGCCAAATCAAATTACCCTTGCCATCTGGCTTCACCACAGTGACACCGGGATAATTTCTCAAAATATGCCTGAAGCAAGAATCGCTCAAGTCGTTCAGTTAGCCGATTCTGTAGCGCGCGAATGCGGCATCGGCCAGTCCGGCAGTTATGATTCACCCGAGCCGGCAGAGAAAACAGCCCAATCACTTGCGATTACGCCTGAGCAATTAGGACAAATCCGCCGGAAGCTGCCCGAAACAGCCGGGCAAAAATTCAAAGTTTTAGGCCTGGATTTACCAAACGCCGTGGCAAGCTATTGCGACGTTGCTCACACTGCCGCCGCCCAGTTAGCGCAGGACAATACAAAATTGTCCCTCGAAAATCGGAAGCTGCAAACCGCTTCGAGCCATTTAGACTCTACGACAGAATTTTTGCTGAGTATAAATTCGACCACCCTTCCAATCGATATAGCAGAAAACTTTGCTGTGCGCTGGCAGAAGTTTTATCAAACAGGTATGGTTTGTGTGTATTTAGTTCCTCCGGCCAGGCCGCAATTTCTCGAAGCCGTCGTTGTGGAAAACTTAGCTCAAACAAAAACGGTCATATTAAACGCCCCTGTGGGGACAGCCGCCATACCAGAGGCGATAGCAAACAGCTTTGCAATCTTAGATGCCCACGATTATATCGACTGGCTGTTCGAGCAATTAGACGTTGACTTTGACCTGAAGCAAACTAAATTGGCGCCGCTCTTAGCCAACGGCAAAGCAGTCGGGGCAATTGCTTTTGAGCTTCGTTATCCGGGGGATGTAGAGCTGTTCGAGGAAAAGTTCCGGATAGCCACCTCGATTGCCGGGGCTGTTTTAGATATGGCTTTTACATCCGCAAACCAGCAGCATTTCGCCGAGCAGTTTGCCCGGCTTCTTACCAAACCCAAAGAGGCCCAACCCCGGATTGCGGCAGATAGCCCGCTGAACGCCCTGGCTGAGATGGCAGCCGGAGCAGCACACGAATTAAATAACCCCCTCTCGGTGATATCCGGCCGAGCGCAATTACTCGACGAGGCCGAGACCGACCCGGAAAAAAAACGAATCCTGAAACAGATACAGGAAAATACCGGCGAAATATCTGCGGTTATCGAGGACCTGATGAGCTTTGCCCATCCGCCGGAGCCCAGGCCGGCCGAGACGAATATCAAACAGATGCTCGATGAAGCTGTGCAATTAACCAGCCAAAAGACAGGCGTAGAACATATCAATATCCAGATTGAAGTTGCCGAGGATGTCAAAAGCGTTTTTGTAGATTCAGGCCAGATTGTATCAGCGATTGCAAATGTCCTTTCCAACGCCATTGAATCCTACACCGGCAGTCTCGGCCCCATAAAGGTTACCACCACTGCCGAGGGCGGTAACTTTGTGAAATTGCAAATCAACGACCTCGGCTGCGGAATGGATGCCGAGACCGTTCAAAAGGCGACGCAGCCGCTCTTCTCGGCCAAGCCGGCAGGGCGAAAACGCGGAATGGGTCTTGCCCACGCCGCCCGGCTCATACAATTGAACAAGGGCACGCTGGAGATAACAAGCGAGCTTGGCAAAGGAACGACGGTAACAATCCATTTGCCGTGCAAATAAATTGCGTATCTCGTGAAGCGTGAAGCGTATTGCGTAAAAAATTAACCGCAGAGCACGCCCCCCGCTTCCGCGGGGACAGGCGAGCACGCAGAGAGCATTATTATTGATAAAGGTAATATTTTGCTCTGTTTTTCGTTGATTGGCAGTGAGGCAAAGTGTATAATCGTATAATCTTTGGTTTGTTTGCCAAACGCAGGAAGGTGAAATATATGCGATTCTATAATACCCATTCCGGATTTTTTAAGGAGGTAGGGTAATGAGAAGCAAATCAATTCTTGTGTTGGCAGTACTCTCCCTGCTCGGCTTGGGTGCGATGATGGCAAAAAAACTCAAATTGTAAAGCGACAAGTGTAAAGCCAAAGCGCAAAATTCAAAAATACAATTCTCCGTGATACCACGGGGCCTAACAGAGTACATATCATCCTTGCTGGTCGGAGCCATCCCCAAGCTGCGCTTGAGGCTGCCACCCGACCTGACCTCTTTGTAACTAACTCAAACTGACGGGTTTTATTTTTTTGACACCGATTTACACTGTTTTTAAGGATTTAGATTCCCGCTTTCGCGGGAATGACAAATTGTATTATGTTATTGCTAAATAAATACTTACGATAACACCTGGCTCAGAAACGGTCAGTTTGAGTAACTAATGTCAGAAAAATGTAGTCGGTATTTCTTACAAGAACAAGCCGGGTTCAACAGAAAAATGCTCCGCAAGTATTTTAATGTGCCTCTTACTTAAGCTGCGCACGCCATTGAGAATCTTCGACCCCAACTCTCTGTAGCCCAGAAGCCTTCCTAAATCAGAACCATTTAAGCCGTTTTCATCCAATAAGAATTTTAATGTTTCAATCGGGTACTGGTCGGTGTCGAAGTTATTGTGTTCGTTTTCGTAAGCTTCAATTAACACGGACAGACTTTCAAGATAGTCAGCCTGGTCTTTATTAAGGTCGGTTCGACCTGCCAGCATATCAACAATATGAACGGCGCGGTTATAGTCGCCTTTTGTGTGGATAGGGCGCAAAAGATACAGTTTAGTAACCAAACTTTTCCAGTCGGCAGGAATTTTCTGTTTTTTTGCACTCATAACACATCCTTCCATCTATTTTTGCTATACTCATCATGACTAAGCACCATTCTAATATACAACCTTTGTGTGTTATAATGTATCGCTGCTATGATGCGAACGTTATTGCCACCCACATTAAATATACAATACTTTTTGTTGGTTTTAGCGTAAGGGCTAACTGTATTAAAAGTTTTCTTTATGTCAGCAAAACGTTTCCACGATGCCGATTTAACTACTTTGTGCCACCGTTTTAAGGATGTTTCATCGTCCGGATGGCCAGCCCAATACTCCCTTAATCTGGCCCTACTTATTATCCTCATGAGTACATTATGTACTCATTTCGGCAAAAAGTCAAGAGAAAAACCTAAAAAAATAATAAAAATTTTTTAGACCGGCCTTACCAGCCCCAAAATCAAGCCTTGGGAGCAGTTAAGGGCCTAAACCAACCACATTTTTGCTACTCGGCTTGGGTGCGGTGATGGCGAGGGTGATGGCGAGAAGGAAACAGTAAAAAACCGCTTGACATCATTAGCAAAACGGGTATATAATAAGAGTGTATTTTTTTATCCTTTCAAAAAGGCCCCTGTTTTTTCTTTCTCATCACCGTTCCTCCGGAAAGCAGGGGCTTTTATTAAATCCCCTGAAGAAAAGTGTTCTTCCGCCTTAAAATTCACCCAAAACCCGCTTATCGTACTACGGTACAGAAAAAAGATTTGATTTCTGCCCACTACGCTCTTGCTGCTCAGTCTGGGTGCAGGGTCGCATCTCGTATTTCGGGGAAAAAAACTATACGCTACCCGCTATTAGCAGGTCTGAAGATACAATAAAAAGTAATGTTTCGCAAGAAATATGCTTGATTGGCAGAGCAAGTAAGTATATAACCGCGTTGCTTTGAACAGATTTCGCTGGAGATATACAGTGGATGTTAATGGAATTGCTAAAATCAGGTAGTCAGGTTTTTTATTGAGATTGGAGGTACAAAGGATGGCTTGGAATAGTACAAGCGAAAAGACGAAAAGAACGACACCGGGTAAAGTTGTCGAGATGCGAGCATCAGGCAAAGGCCCTTCTGAGACGGCCGGCGAGGAGAAGCCGAAAGATGAGCTGGCCAGGGAAAGAGGGAAAGATTTGCACAGCGGTATGGAACTGTTAGAGCTGGATTTCCTGCTGAGTGTTGTTGAGAATACCAAAGGTGATGATAAAAACGATGTGACGATGCGAAAGCTTAATTTTAATGAGCTGCTTCGCCGGGACCAACTGAATGAGGCCGACAGCCATTCGCTCGCGGTGTACGCGATAAACGAGGGTAATCTTTACGGTAAGGACATCCAGTGTGAGGCAATGAAGGAGTTGACAACGAGAACCGCGCACAAGAGTAAACGCAGCAGTTGAGCACGGAGGTTCAGTGGTACGCCGGCTGTGCCGGAGTTTTGAAGTTTTTCTTCGCCGATATATTCAGACCACGCTCCGGCGGCTACGACGTCGCTGCGACCGGACCTGCCTGCACTAACCTCTCCGGCGAAATAGAGTGGTCACTGGAAGCATCCGATTCAAGCACAGTAAATATCCAGGGAGGCCATAAGAAAGAACTATGAACGGCCTTCTAATACAAACAATCCTGGCCGCCGGCAATAGCGAGGGGGAGGATACTGTCTGGATATGGCAAATACTGGTCCTGGTGATGGTAGTGGCTTCCTGGGGGATATACAGTCTCATCAAAACAAGAGCAAAGAAGCTCAAAGACCAGCAGCAGGACTACCCTGAGGACACCGGCAGCCCAGGCACTCAACGCCGGTGGCGCTGGCAAATCCAGCCAACACGTAGAGATATTGCCCGTTACAAAGCCGTTATTCAGAAACCCGTGACCAAAATACAAGAGATACGACTTCATAGCCCAAAAGCACCGGAAGAAGTAAAATCACCATCCTTAATTCCGGCAATGAAGGCCCACGTCGATGAACCCAAGGAATTTATCGGTAAACCTCTCAAAGAGCTGAAAGATAAGCCGACGAAGGAAAGAGGGAAAGATTTGCACAGCGGTATGGAACTGTTAGAGCTGGATCTCCTGTTGAGCGTTGTTGAGAATACCAAAGGCGGTGATGAGAACGATGTGACGATGCGAAAGCTTAATTTTAATGAACTGCTTCGCAGGGACCAACTCAACGAGGCCGACAGCAGTGCACTCAAGGTGTACGCGATAAATGAGAGCAATCTTTACGGTAAGGATGTCCAGTGCGAGGCAATAAAGGAGTTGACAGAGAGGACCTTGCACAAGAGTAAACACAGGGAGACAAGACAATGGTATCAAGAATAACTCTGATGCTTGGTATGATTCTTTCAGCCTCGATTCCTGCTTTCTGCCAATCCGCACAACGGGGCGATACCCAGAATTCAAGCGGCTCTCTTCTCGACGTAAAACACACTCAGAATACAAATACCGTACCAAGGTACGAAGTGTTTGAGATTACTTTCAAACACGAAAAGAAATATGCGAATCCTTTCTTCGACGTCACCATCGAGGTCATCTTTACTTCTCCCTCGAAAGAGCAGGTTCGAGTCGGTGGATTCCACTACGGAGCTTCATCAGGGGCGAAAATCCACACACGAAAAAGCGGCAGGGGAGAGCGGCAGCAAGTAACTTATCACTTTGACAAGCAGGATTTATGGAAGGCCCGATTCGCCCCATCGCAGATAGGCCAATGGAAATACAACTTTACTTTTACAAATACGAAGGGACAAAAGGCATCCGGCAAAGGCACTTTCCGTTGCGTGAAAGGGCGAAGGCCCAATCCCGGATTCGTCCGTCGGCATCCGACAAATCCCTTTCGATTGGTGTTTGATGACGGAAGTCCATATTTCCCCATCGGACTTCAGGACTGCTGGGGCGACAATTCGGGGACCGGGTCGGTTCTGGACCAGTGCTCAATGGAGGGGCCTTTCCGTACGGACCTGAAAAACCCGCCACCGCTGCCGGCCGGAGCGATGTTCGTGCGTGGACCATCAAACAATCCGCAGAATGCTGACGTTTACTTCCGGTACTTTTCGCAATGCGGATTCAATCTGTATCGCTTCTCGCAACAGAACTGCTCATTCAGTCTAAATCACAACCTCGACAAATATCTCGTTCAGGAAGGCATTATGGCCGATGAGCTGTTGACCTGTGCCCGCAAGTACGACTTTAGCATCTTTTACGGCATCTTCGGCTTCCAAAAGGCCTTCAATAACGACTCCCACAGCGAAGCGAATATGGCAAAAGTCAAAAGGTTCATCAAATACAGTGTTGACCGCTGGGGGGCGTATGTAGATTTCTGGGAATTGTTCAACGAACAAAAGGCCGACGACCACTGGTACGAAATAACAATCCCCTACCTCAAATCGATTGACCCATACCATCATCCGGTTACCACAAGCTGGGAACGGCCAGAACTTGCCGGTATCGAAATCAATGCGCCCCACTGGTATCAGCGGGAAAATGAGCTCCAATCCGACGCCATCACCGCTTCGCAAGCAAAGAACTGGAAAAAGCACAATAAGCCCGTTGTCGTCGGTGAACAGGGCAATCACGTGGACAGGCGAAATCGTCCGCTCGGAGTCGGCGGCGTATGGGACGACCGCTCGGCTCTGCGGATGCGCATCCGAAATTGGACGGCTTTCTTTAATGAAATTGCGTTTATCTTCTGGAACACAAGCTATGCAAGGGACGGCCACTATATGAACATCTGGCTCGGCCCAAAGGAGCGCGAATACGTAAGGGCTATGCAAGACTTCGCATACCGGCTCGACAAGGATGTCCGTATGGTACCCGTGACAGTGTCGCATCCATTGGCCGTTCGTGCTTATGGTCTGGCCTCTAAAGAGCGGGCCGGCGTTTATCTGCACCACTTCAACAACCATACGAAACCGGTAAAAGGCGTGAAGGTGACTCTTAATGTACCTAAAAATGCGAAAGGATACTGGTACTCGCCTGAGAACGCTGCGATTCTCGGAACCGTTGATGTTTCTGCAGGGAAAGGCACCTTTGAAGCCCCCGAATTCACCGTGGACATCGCCCTTCTTATCACGCCGGACGGGCCGCCTGACATTGATAAAGATGGCAAGCCGAATCATCTCGACCCCGACGATGATGAAGACGGCATACCCGATAAAAAAGATGCTTTCCCCCTGGACCCTGAAGAGTGGGCGGACAAAGATATGGACCTGATTGGCGATAATCTTGATGCCGACGATGACGGCAACGGCATTGGGGATGATGAGAACAAAAACGGCATTGCCGACTGTGAAGAATTAGATATAGATGGCGATGGTGTGGACAGGGCGAAATCCATTCCCTGGGACGCTTTCCCGTTGAATCCGCAAGAGTGGAGAGACACCGACGGCGACGGCATAGGTGACAATGCCGACCCTGACGACGACAACGACGGATGGAGCGATAAGGAAGAGGAGAGGGCCGGAACGAATCCTCTGGACAAGCTGAGTTTTCCAGGCGGTTCATAACGAAATAAAGATTCCGCATCGTAACAAAATAACAGCGTATGGCAATTCTTTAGAGTTCCCATTTTGCCCCCAGCGATAAGTCCCAAAATGCCGATAAATAAAAGGACAACTATTTTTAATATACGCCCCTGAACCGGCGTTGACCGCTGTAAAACTGATAGCTAATTACTTATAGGGCTACCAGCCAAAAGACCTTTAATATTTCTCTACCCTTAAAGCCCACTTTTTGTTGAGCCGAATATAAAATCAGAAGCCCACCCCGAAATTGACTATCAAAAGACGAGGTCTTATGGACCATAAACGGCAGGAAAAATTGCGCCTGCTCGTTAGCAAGCTAAACAAAGAACGCAAAAAGCAGGCCCAAAAAACAGATATACTGTGCAATGATTTCGTCTCGGCCCAAGGGGACTTTATCAAAAGACTAAATACTATCAATTTCACAGCAAATTTTTACGAGGTAATTCTCGGGACAACCGACTTGAGCAGTCTTTTACATGCCGCCGGCAAACTTATCAAAGAGGAAATCTCCGATTCAAACGTCGCTTTCTTTTTGCCGGGAGTCTCATTTCGCAAAGAATCGCGAAATGGGATTCCACTTCAGCGGGACAACTTCGAATTGTATGTGTCCGAAAGTGACCAGCCGCTTGTACCTGCGGTCACGAAAGTGCAGGCAATTACTCTTGAAAAGCAGCATTTAGAGAATTGCTTCACTCCAGAGCTTGTGGATAATATCTGCAAGTCAAACAAGCTTTGCACCCTCGATGATATGTTTGCAATGGGTCTGCA
>JAUWBI010000046.1 GCA_030601745.1 Phycisphaerae bacterium | reverse complement strand
CCAGTGGCTTGCTGAGGACCTTGAGGCCAAAGTTGGAGATTCGGTTGAGCTTATCTATTTCGTCATCGGACCGATGAGAAAACTCGTAGAGCAGAAAAGTAGGTTTAAGGTTCGGAGAATCCTACCTATGCAAGGCCCGGCGGCGGACCCGGAATTAATGCCGGATTTTCCCGGCTTAGCGGACGTGGAAAATTGCAGAGATTGGAAGCCGGGAATACACATTGACCTTAACAAGATACGCCCGAAAGATGAGGACTATTGGGACAAGTATCGAGGCACACCAAAGGCGTTTGTTACGCTTGAAGCCGGCCAGACCCTATGGGCCAACAGGTATGGAAACCTGACAGCGGTGCGCTACCCACGGAGCAGTGAGTCAAAGCGAGTTATAGCTGATAGACTATTGAGCGCAGTCGACCCTGCTTCGGTGGGACTCTATTTTCAACCTGTGCGGGCCCGTGGTATAAAGGCGGGCAATGAAGCGACTGATTTCCGTCAGCTTTTCCTCTACCTCAGTATGTTTCTTATCGCAGCGGCCCTGGTGTTGATGGGTCTTCTTTTTGTATTCGGTGTTGAGAGCCGCAGCGGACAGGTGGGAATGCTGCAGGCGGTCGGGTTTTCGCCGAAGTTGATAAGGCGGCTGTTTTTGCTTGAGGGCGCAGTCTTAGCGGTGCTTGGAGCGATTGCAGGCGCCGCGGTAGCTCTGCTGTATAATAAGGTAATGATTTATGGCCTTGCAACTGTATGGCAGGATGCGGTAGGTGGTTCGGTAATACATTTTTATGCGAAACCATCTACCTTATTTGCGGGTGCGTTGGCGTCAGTAGCTGTTTCTCTGATTGCAATATGGTTTACTTTGCGGAGACAGGTGTCTCGGCCGGCCCGTGAGCTTCTTGCTGGAAACCTGCGTTGGCAATTTCTTACAGCCGGACCACTCGCCAAGGGCCCCCCTGCTTTCTTGCGAAAGCAAGAAGGGGGGTGGGTAGCGGCAGTGGCGGCAGTCGGGGCAGCAGTGCTGCTTGTTATTATGGGGACCGGTGAAAGTGGCACCGTGGCCTGGGCGTTTTTTGGAGCGGGGGCATTGCTCTTGATTGCCGGACTTGGATTAACTCACGCCTTATTAAGGATAGTGGCAGGCGGTTGGACCAGGCCTGTGGAATCACTGGGCGGTTTGGGATTGCGAAATTCAGCGAGGAGAAGTGGGCGTAGCTTAGCGGTTGTCGGTCTGCTGGCGTGCGGGGTTTTTCTGGTTATTGCGGTGGGAGCGAACAGACACGACCCTTTGGCTCACGCCCAAAGGCGGGATTCAGGTACGGGTGGCTTTGCGCTGTTTGGTGAATCGGCTATAGGTATTTTGCATGACTTGAATAGTAACAGTGGCCGTCAAACGCTCGGGCTGGATGATAATGTCCTTGAGGATGTTAAGATAGTTCAATTGCGTGTGCATGATGGTGACGATGCGAGCTGTTTTAATTTGAATCGGGCGCAGAGGCCGCGTCTGTTGGGGGTGCAGCCGGAACAACTGCACCTGCGCGGCGCTTTCAGATTCACTGACACAATTGAAGGTGCCGAAAAGGAAGATGCCTGGGGCTTACTTAATCGAGACCAGAGCGAGGATGTGGTGCCGGCCATTGGAGATTATCCAACTATTGTCTGGGCGCTTGGCAAATCTCTTGGGGACGAGCTTGACTACAGTGACGAGAAGGGGCGAAGGTTTCGGCTGCGCCTCGTTGGAATGCTGAAGAATTCAATCCTGCAGGGAAGTTTAATTATTGCCGAAGATGAGTTTGCCAGACGTTTCCCGTCGGAGGATGGATACAGGATGTTTCTTGTGGATGCCGCGGAGGACAAGGCCGAAGCGGTGGCCGAAAAACTTTCAACGGGACTTCGGGACTTTGGCCTGGAGCTAACGCCGGCGACGCAGCGATTGGCGGAGTTTAATGCCGTTGAGAATACGTATCTGTCAATATTCCAGTTGCTCGGCGGCCTGGGGCTTATTCTTGGCAGTGTGGGGCTTGGGCTTGTGGTGCTTCGCAATGTGCTTGACCGGCGAGGTGAGCTTGCAATGCTGCGGGCCGTGGGATTTAACAAAGTCGCGCTTAAGCGGATGGTATTTTACGAGCACTCGGCACTTTGCCTCTGTGGTTTGGTCTGTGGGGTTATAGCTGCGTTGGTAGCGGTTGGGCCTGTGTTGGGCTCACCGGGAGCCGAAGTGCCGTATCTTTCACTCTCGCTGACAGTTGTCGCTATTGGAATCAGTGGTATGGTATGGATATGGCTTGCAACGGTCTTTGCGCTCAGCGGCAGACCGTTGGATGCGCTGAGGAATGAGTAGACGTTACAGATGGTTGACCAAGAGCATACGAAGGCGTTTGTTGTTGCGTGGATGATTCCGGTCGGATTGGTCATTGTGGGGGTAGTGTCGCTATGCGTATTGTTTGGAGGTGACCCGGCGGCGGGACTTACGGAGCGATGGCCTGCTGCTGATACCGCCGCGCAGCCCCTTGTGGATGAAAATGGAGAAGTAGAACTGCGAGGAGAGTTAGTCCGGTTCGATGGCGTGGCCTCTGATTTGCCCGGGGCATGGCCGCGGTTCAGGGGAGCGAACTTTGACGCTATAAGCAGTGAAGATCTTACCTTTGCCCGAACTTGGCACGCAGATGGCCCGAAGGTCCTCTGGTCTATTGAGGTCGGAGAAGGATATGCCGGCGCGGCAATTTTGGCCGGGCGAGTGTACATTTTAGATTATGACCGCCAGAACCAGACCGATGCAATTCGATGCTTGTCCCTTGAAGATGGCAAAGAAATCTGGCGGTATTCTTATCCTGTCAAGGTCAAACGGAATCACGGAATGAGCCGAACGGTGCCGGCAGTAACAGAAAAATATATTGTAACATTGGGGCCGAAATGTCACGTTACCTGTCTGGATTCAGTAACGGGCCAATTTCACTGGATGCTGGATTTGGTGAAGGATTTTAAGGCGGAAGTACCGCCGTGGTATGCAGGACAGTGCCCGCTTATTGACGGTGGCAGCCTCAAAGCCGGAGGCTTTGGGGATGGTCCCAGGGCGATAATTGCCGTCGGCGGTGATACACTGATTATGGCCGTGAATTGCGAGACCGGCGAGATTATCTGGCAAAGTCCCAACCCGCACGGCTGGAAGATGACGCATTCTTCTATAATACCGACAGAATTTATGGGCATGCGTATGTATGTTTATTGCGGCAGCGGAGGAGTTGTAGGAGTGTCAGCAGAGGACGGCAGCATTTTGTGGGAAAACACCAACTGGAAGATTCGTATTGCAAATGTTCCATCACCCGTAGTGGTGGGTGAGGGACTTATTTTTCTGTCGGGCGGCTACAACGCGGGAAGCATGATGCTGCAATTAACCCGGGAAAACGGCACGATAAGCGCACAGCCGGTTTTTAGGCTCGAGCCGGAGGTATTTGGCGCAGAGCAACACACCCCCATTTTTTATGATGGCTATATTTACGGAATTCGGCCGGATAAGCAATTGACCTGTCTCGACTTGAACGGGCAAGTTGTCTGGACCAGCACAACTGCTCATAAGTTCGGACTTGGCCCGTATATTATCGCCAACGGGCTGATATATGTTATGAATAACTCCGGCGTGCTGACTCTCGCAGAGGCGAACCCGGCCGGCTATGTCCAGCGAGCTTCTGCAAAGGTGCTCGACGGACCGGATTCCTGGGGGGCTATGGCGATCGCCTCCGGCTGTCTTGTTTTACGCGACCTGAAACGAATGATATGTCTGGATGTCACCGAGGCGTCCCCTGAGTAGTAGAGTGGTCTTATTGCATATGGCGGTTTCGTTTGTTATAATGCGCTACTGCCATCCTGGGCTATATGAATTGGGAAGGTTCCAAAATGAGCAGGCGAACGGGGATAACAAATATTGAAATATTGGCAGGTGTGCTTGTTGCACTTGCTATTGTCGTTGCCGTTATTGCCCTGGTAAAACTTGACGTAACAGGTGAGAAAGGCAGCGGTCTTGGTAAAGAATTTATCTATGATATTGAAGATTTGGCAAAGATTGACCCGAATCTGATTCTCTACGAAGAATCGGCGAAGGCGATTAGTACGGGCTTTAAGAGTGCGCGGGCAATTGCCATCGATTTTGACGGGCGCATCTGTGTTGCCGGTGATAAAGTTATTCGCGTATTTGTTGAGAGTGGTGATTTGGTTGGCGAGATTAAACTGGCCGGTCCCCCAGGGTGTTTGACCGTGACCGATGACGGTAAGTTTTATATCGGGATGAAGGACCACGTGGAAGTTTATGACGGTCAGGGAAAGCGGCTGGCAGCCTGGCAAGGGCTGGGTGATGATGCGGTCTTGACCAGTATTGCTGTTTCTAAAAACGATGTGTTCGTTGCCGATGCGGGTGACCGCATTGTTCTGCACTATGACACTACCGGCAAGTTAATCAACCGTATCGGTGCCAGAGATGAGGATAAGGATATCCCGGGTTTTGTGATACCGAGTCCGTATTTCGACCTTGCAGTTGCTCGTGACGGGCTGTTGCGAGTGACCAATCCGGGACGCCATCGCATCGAGGCGTATACGTTTGATGGTTACCTTGAGTTTTCGTGGGGCGAGTTTTCGTCTAATGTGGAAGGTTTCTGCGGCTGCTGCAACCCCGTGAATTTTGCCATACTTGACGATGAAAGTTTTGTCACTTGTGAAAAGGGCCTGATACGGGTGAAGATTTATGACCCTGAGGGCGCTTTTGTGGGAGTCGTAGCCGGGCCTGAGCAGTTGGTTGAAGGTGGCACGGCCCGAATCGATGAATGGGCCTCCGAGGGTAAGGCTGGCGGTTTTGATGTGGCTGTTGATGCGGCAGGGCGGATTTTCATACTGGATACAATTAAGAATGTTGTCAGAATATTTACCAGGATTGAGGCCGGAAAATGAACAAACATCTCGGACAAGCCCCGTTAGAAATTCCCAAGCGAGCAAGAGCCATTGCATCAGGAAGAAAGGCCAAAAGCGGAAGATTTCTAACGGGGCAAGCTCAGAGCCGCCGACAACTGCTTGCAGGAGTATTGCGATATGCGACTCTGGGGATGCTCGGAGCCCTCGGCGGCTCTGTCGTTGCCAGAAGAAACAGATTAGTGCGAGAGGGCAAATGTATTAATCGCGGAGTTTGCCGGGGCTGTGCGGTGTTTCAAAGGTGCGGCCTGCCCCGGGCTTTGTCAGCCAAGCAAGTCTTAGCGAGAATAGATGATGGCGGAAAATAATGACAGTGTTACCAGACGCCGGTTTTTGAGACACAGTGTTTGGGGGGCATGTTTAGCTGGGCTTGGCGGAACGACTGCTTTCCTGGGCAGCAAGAGCAGAAAGACGGATACGGTCTGGCAAATTGACCCGGAAATATGTGTTGCCTGTGGTAATTGTTCCACGTACTGTGTGTTGGAAGCCTCGGCCGTTAAATGTGTCCACGCTTACGCAATGTGCGGATACTGCAAAATCTGTTTCGGCTTTTTTGGGCCGGAGCCTTTTGATATCACCGAGGCGGCCGAAAATCAACTTTGTCCGACAGGGGCGATAAAACGCACTTTTGTGGAAGACCCCTATTATGAGTACACGATTGACGAATCACTGTGCATCGGCTGCGGCAAATGCGTCAAGGGATGTAATACTTTTGGCAATGGGTCACTGTTTCTCCAGGTGCGACACGACCGCTGCCTGAATTGTAATGAATGCTCCGCTGCCGCAGCTTGTCCTTCGGGGGCGTTTAAGCGGGTTCCTGCAGACAGGCCTTACCTGCTCAAGAGGGTGGACCACGCTTAATGATACGTCTTGGTTATATCATAATCAGCATAGCTTTCTTCCTGATTGTATGCGGTATCGCGTCAGGCGTTGAGCGTTTTCCGCCGCCAGATTTTGTCGAGACCGGCTATGAGCTGCCGAGCCCTACCACCCCACAGCCACGCCAGAACATTTACGAATACATAGATGCCGTCGTGCTGTTGGCCGCGCTCGGGCTGGCTTCATACCTGGTTTTAAAAAAGCGCAGCCGACGGGCAATATTTGTTCTGATGGTATTTTCATTGATTTATTTCGGCTTCTGGAGAAAAGGCTGTGTCTGTTCGATAGGAGCAATTCAGAATATTACTTTGTCCGTTTTTGACCGTGACTATGCAGTGCCGATTGTGGTTGCGGTGTTTTTCCTGTTGCCGCTTGTATTTACCCTGTTTTTCGGCAGAACTTTCTGTGCAGCAGTATGTCCTTTGGGCGCAGTCCAGGATTTGGTACTGTTGCGACCCGTCGCGGTCCCCAATTGGCTCGAAAGCGGGCTGCGTTTGTTCGCGTATGCTTATTTGGGGACGGCGGTTCTGCTTGCGGCTACCGGGAGTGCCTTTATAATATGCAGGTATGACCCGTTTATTTCGTTTTTCCGCTTGAGCGGAAGCTTGAACATTTTCATACTCGGAGCGTGCTTCTTACTGGTAGGTGTGTTCATAGGCCGTCCCTATTGCCGGTTTGTTTGTCCGTATGGCGTAATCCTCAGGCAGCTTTCGCGGCTCTCGAAATGGCACGTTGCTATTACTCCGGATGACTGCATAAAGTGCCGGCTGTGCGAGGATTCCTGTCCTTTCGGTGTTATCAAAGTGCCTACGGCCGAATGGCCGGCACGTGATTATGATAAAAGCAAAAAACTATTGGCGCTTCTGATTATTCTTCTGCCAATATTAATATTGGCCTGCGCATGGGCTGTCTCGACTGCCGGCGACTTGATGTCACGAACCCACGCGACAGTTAGGCTGGCTGACCGTATCAATCTGGAAGAATCCGGTAAAGTAAAGGAAACTACGGACGCAAGTTCGGCTTTTTGGGCGACAGGAAGACAGGTCAAAGAACTTTATTCAGAGGCCTCGAATATCCAGGCCGAAATTAAAACCGGCAGTTGGCTGCTTGGAGGATTTTTGGGATTGGTCATTGCCCTTAAGCTCATTGTGCATTCTGTCAGGCGAACGAGAATAGATTACGAGGCCGACAGGGCCGGCTGCCTGGCATGCGGACGGTGTTTCGAATATTGTCCAAGAGAGCACGTCCGGCTGAAGGAAGCCAAGCAAACAGTAGGAGGTAGCGAATGAAGGCTCGTGTTGACGGCGATTCTGTTGATGTTAGAACGACAAACCAATGGTATCAAGCCGCGCTCTGGTCTGCCGTTGTTGCCGCGGTATTCTCACTGATTGTTGTTGTGCTTCTGGTAGTAAATTACCTTCAAATCAAGGTCTTCGACCCTGTTCGGGCCGAACGGCTGGAGTTATTGAAACTTAAAATCCTCGACCATCCTGATGATGTGCTTTTGTTGCAAATTCGCAAACTGGATTTGAAAATCAGGCAGGACAGAATTCGACGGCATAATTTCTCCTACAAAGGAAGCTTTCTGCTGATTGGTGGTTTGGCTGTGTTCGTTATAAGTGCAAAGGTTGCAGCCGCTTTCAAAAAGAAACCGCCAGAACCTCAAGCACTCCCTGACCGTCAAAACGAGCAGGTTCGCCAGGCCATACGAGCTCGATGGACAATTACGGTTGGCTTGGCAGCGCTCGGGGCGGCAGTCTTATTTTTCGCGACCAGACCCGTGATTGATTATGACCAGGCTGACGCAATCAGTTCCTCTTATCCTTCGATGGAGGAGGTTGGTAAGAATTGGCCTCGCTTTCGTGGGCCCGGCGGTCTTGGAATAAGTGCTTCTACAAACGTCCCTAATAATTGGAATGGCAGTACGGGCGAAGGGATTCTCTGGAAAAGCAAGGTGCCGCTTCCGGGACATAATTCACCGATAGTTTGGGGCGACCGCGTTTTTCTATCGGGAGCGGATGCCAATGTTCGCGAAGTGTACTGCTTTGACGCACTTTCCGGAAATCTCTTGTGGCATGGCAATGTACCAAATCTTGCTCCCCAGGGTGCTGAACCGGTTGAGCCCGGGGAGGATACCGGTTTTGCCGCACCTACTATGGTAACGGATGGCCGGCGAGTTTATGCCATTTTTGCAACCGGGGATATCGGCTGTTTTGATTTTTATGGCAGAACTGTCTGGGCCAGAAACTTGGGACCGCCCGACAGTGCCTATGGGTATGCATCTTCGCTTGCGATGTACCGAGATTTACTCCTGATTCAATATGACCAGGGGGGTGTCGAAGACGAAAAGTCTAAGTTGATAGCTTTGAATGCATTTTTGGGCCACACTGTTTGGGAGAAGAAACGACCGGTCCCAAATTCGTGGGCATCGCCAATAGTAGCCGAAATTGGCAATCAACATCAGATAATAACCTGCGGCGACCCCTGGGTTATAGCGTATAATCCGGCTAACGGCGCAGAACTCTGGCGGGCGAAATGTGTGGGCGGTGACATTGCGCCGTCACCAATCTATGCCGGTGGGCTGATATTTGCTATAGAGCCGTACACCAAGCTGGTTGCCATAAGGCCGGACGGCCACGGTGATGTTACTAAAACACATATTGCCTGGAGCATCGAAGAGGCCATTCCCGATATCTGCTCTCCAGTCAGTAATGATGAATTGATATTTCTGCTGACAACAGATGGATTGCTTAGCTGTTGTAAGGTTACAGACGCAACGTTGTTATGGGAGGAGGAGCTGGAGGAGGATTTTCGAGCCTCGCCAGGTCTCCTTGGCAATCGCCTGTATCTGCTGAGCGAGAAGGGCGTTATGTTTATCATTGAGGCGGGGACCGAATATAAAGAGCTGGCCAGATGTGAGCTGGGCGAGCGTTGCCATGCGTCGCCGGCTTTCGCGGATGGACGAATTTACATTCGAGGTCTCAAGAATCTGTACTGTATTGGTAATTAGTAATTGGTCCGCCTGTGGCGAATTTAATCATTTAACCGATTACCATTGAACCAATTATAATATGGATGAGTTGAATCTGACATTTGTGGACCAGGCCGTTGAGAAAATCGGCACCGGCCGGGAAAAGGTGCTTGAGATTTTGCAGGCCGTCCAGGACCACTTTCGCTATCTGCCCGGTGAAGCTCTCCAGCGGGTGTGTGAGTTGACGGAGATTACCCCTGCATCGATTGCTGGTGTCTCTACTTTCTATAGCCAGTTTAGACATCACCCTGCCGGTCGCCACACGATTCGAGTTTGCATCGGGACAGCCTGCCACGTTAAGGGCGGTGGACAAGTTTATGACGCCTTTAAGCGGCAGCTCGGCATCGGCGAGGAAGAGGATACAGACCCGCAGAAGCTCTTTACCGTTGAGAAGGTGGCGTGTCTGGGATGCTGTATGCTCGCGCCTGTGATACAGATTCAGGCCCGGGCAATACAGATTGATAATATCACATACGGCCACCTCAGCAGCGAGCAGGTTCCGGTGGTGCTGAGGGATTTTCTCGAACAGGAAAAGGCTCGTCCCGTACGTATTGAGCATCGCCTCACGCCTGATAGGGTCGCGGGCGAAATCCGAATATGTCTTGATTCAAGTTGTGTGGCCAGTGGCAGCGCCAGGGTATATGAGGCATTAAAAAAGGCTGTTGAAGAAACATCTGCTCAGGCCGTCGTCAAAAGTGTCGGCTGTTCGGGGATGTCTTTCCTGGCACCGCTTGTGGAAGTGCTTTTGCCTGGCGGGACTTCATTTCGCTATGCAAAGGTCCTGCCCGAGGACGCCAGAGCTATTGTGCTAAGGCACTTCAAACCAGAACAAATTGGGCGAAAAATTAGAAATGCCGTTTCCACAATGCTGGACAAGATACTTACCGACAAGGCCTGGGAACCGGTTACACGTTATTCGGTGGATGTGCGGGACCAGCCGGTGGCAGCTTTTCTGGACAAACAAAGGCATATCGCTACTGAGCATTGTGGGGGCATCGACCCCGTTGACCTTGATGAATACCTGCTAAATGATGGATTCAAGGCGCTGCAAAAGTGTGTAAAAGAGTTGAGCCCTCAAGAGGTTATTACCGCCATTGAACGCAGCGGACTTCGCGGAAGAGGAGGGGCCGGGTTTCCAACATATCTCAAGTGGTCTGCCGTGCACCATAGAGGGTCTGCGAAGAAATACGTGATTTGCAATGGTGATGAGGGCGACCCCGGTGCCTTTATGGACCGGATGTTGATGGAATCTTTCCCATACCGCATTATTGAAGGTATGGCAATAGCTGCCTATGCCGTCGGGGCCGATGAGGGCTATTTCTACATTCGCGCAGAGTACCCCCTTGCAATCAAGCGAATGACTGAGGCGATAAACAACTGCCGCCGGCGTGGGTTTCTCGGTAACAATATTATGAGGGACTCCGCCTTGCGGGAACCCGAAAGCGGGTTTTCACTGCATCTTGAAATTGCCGTTGGGGCCGGTGCGTTCGTCTGTGGTGAAGAAACCGCACTTATGGCCAGCATAGAGGGACGCCGGGGTATGCCCCGCCTGCGCCCGCCATATCCGGCCCAGAGCGGGCTCTGGGACAAACCAACACTTATTAACAACGTGGAAACTTACGCCGTCGTGCCCTGGATTATACGCAATGGCCCCGAAGCATTTGCTAAGCTTGGCACAGGCACCAGCAAGGGGACAAAGGTTTTTGCACTGGCAGGAAAGGTAACAAGGGGAGGTCTTATAGAGGTGCCTATGGGTATTTCCATACGCCGGATTGTAGAAAATATCGGCGGAGGAATTGCAGGCGGACTGCGGTTAAAGGCAGTCCAGGTCGGAGGACCGTCAGGAGGATGTGTCCCCGCAGAGCTCGCACATATCTCTGTTGACTATGAAGCCCTCAATGAGGTCGGGGCCATGATGGGCTCCGGGGGTATGGTCGCACTCGATGAATCCGACTGTATGGTGGATATCGCAAGGTATTTCCTCGACTTTACACAGAATCAATCTTGCGGCAAGTGCACTTTCTGTAGAATAGGTACCCGGCGAATGCTGGACATTCTTGAACGCTTGTGTGAAGGCCGGGGCAGAAAGGGGGACATTGAAGAGTTGGAGCACCTCGCGCAAATGGTTCAGAACGCGAGTCTCTGTGGACTTGGCAGAACGGCGCCGAATCCGGTTCTTTCAACTATCAAGTACTTCCGAGACGAGTACCAGGCTCATCTTGAGAAACGCTGCCCTGCCGGCAAATGTAAAGCCCTTATTACATATTCGGTAACGGATGATTGCATCGGCTGCAGTTTATGCGCTCAGCATTGCCCCGCTGACGCCATTGAAATGCAGCCGTATCAGAAGCATGAAATCGACACCGATAAATGTATTCGCTGCGGAACGTGCAGGAGCGTATGCCCCACAGATGCAATTAAGGTTGAGTGATAATGCCGAAACTGACCATAGATAATCGTGAGGTTGAAGTTGATAACGGCGCCACGATTCTTGATGCCGCCGGGAAACTAAGAATCGAAATCCCAACGATGTGTTTTCTAAAGGGTTATAAGGCTTTAACCAGTTGCATGGTGTGCCTGGTCAAAGTCAATGGTTTGGGCGGGTTTGTGCCGTCCTGTGGTACTATTGTGCAAGATGGTATGCGGGTTGAGAGCGACTCTGAGGAAGTCCGGCAGGCAAGAAGGGCAGCTTTGGAATTGCTGCTGAGTGACCATCTCGGCGACTGCATTGGCCCCTGTCAAACCACCTGTCCCGCCCGAATGAATATTCCATTGATGATTCGGCAGATTGCGGCCGGCAAGCTTCGCGACGCAATTGCCACCGTCAAGAAGGATATTGCGCTGCCTGCGGTGCTCGGCCGGATTTGCCCGAAGCCCTGCGAACGGGCGTGCAGGCGGGCGGCCTTCGATGACGCCGTTTCAATTTGTCTCTTGAAACGCTACGTAGCCGACATCGACCTGCAATCTGCAAACCCATATTTGCCGCCTTGCAAGCCCAGGCAGGGCAAAAGGGTGGCTATTGTCGGGGCCGGACCGGCAGGATTGGCCGCTGCTTATTATCTGACCCTGGATGGCTTCCGTTGTACGCTCTTTGATGAGCACGAATCCGCCGGGGGCGGACTGCGCTATGCCGTCTCTGAAGAGCAGCTTCCGAGAGACGTGCTGGATAAGGAAATCGCTTTGATTGAGAAACTGGGCGTACAGTTTCAGGGGCAAACGCGAATAGGGACTGCCTTATCGATGGAAGATTTGCGCAGCGACTTTGATGCAGTATTCGTGGCGGTCGGAGAGCTAAAGGCAGGTGGCCCCGCGTGGATGGGACTTGAAACAGGCCCGAATGGTATTGTAATAAACCGCAAAACTTATGAGACAAATCTGGCGGGCGTATTTGCAGGTGGCGATGCTGTTCGCAAGCGAAGGCTTGCGGTTCGCGCAGTGGCGGACGGAAAAGAAGCGGCTGTATCTATCAGTCAGTATTTGTCCGGCCGGGTAATAACAGGAGCAACCAAGGCGTTTAACACTCATATTGGCAAACTCAAGAATGGGGAGATAGAAAAATTCATCGCCGGCGCCAGTAAAACCCCGCGGGTAAGTTTACACCCGCGCAAGCGGGTGCCGGCACAAGAGGATTACGGGTTCACCGATGAGCAGGCTCGCGATGAGGCGGCTCGTTGCTTGCATTGTGACTGCCGAAAGGCCGAAACCTGTAAATTAAGGCAATATGCCCACGACTACGGCGCCAGACCAGGCCGTTACAAGGGCGAGCGCCGGACCTTTGTTCAGCTCCCTTCACACCCCGATGTAATTTATGAGCCCGGCAAGTGTATAGACTGCGGACTTTGCATACAAATCACTTCTAAGGCCGGCGAAACACTTGGGCTCACGTTCATAGGTCGCGGATTTGACGTTCGGGTCGCCGTCCCTTTTGGACGCTCAATTGCTGAGGGTCTCAAGCGCGTCGCCAGCCAATGCGTAGCGGCTTGCCCAACGGGAGCTCTGGCATTTAAAGTTAAATCGTGAGTGGTGAGTACTTAATCAACCAATTAACTAATCAACTAATCCTCTACTGCCTTTTGCGCCCCATCCAGGGACACGAATCCCTCTGGGGACATTCTGCGCAGCCGCGTTTTTTAGAAAACAAAGGCAGCACGATGAACGCCTCAAGAGCAAATACAACAAGCAGAACCAATAGCGGCCAGGAGAAGCTGCGTACGACAAGGCCGGCGCCGAACAAAATCGGCACAAACCACAGCGGCACAATGACGGGAATGTGCTTTTTGAACTTCTCCTTGAAGTGGTCGCTGTCCTTTTTCTTTCCAAGTCTCGCAGCAAAGCGCCCATATCCACAAGGGCAGGACCCCGTGTTCCAACGCTGGCAGTGGGGACATACGAATGTCATAATCCAGATGGCTCCCATCACACTGTACGTCACGTACGCACTCGCCGCAATCCATCCCCGTGCCGGGTCCACGAAGCCCACAACGAAGATAGCGGCCCCAAGCACGGTCATAGCTATGTAGGGAATGTTGTTGACAAGCTCCTGGGCACCCGAATATTCGCGTGCTGGTTGGCAATCTTTGCTGTTCCTATGATTGTTTGGCACTTTTCTATTCATTATTTTTTACCGCAAAGTTCTCTTTTTTGCCACAAGGGCACAAAGAATCTTTGTCTTTTTTTCTTTAACTCTAAAATCTCTTTGTGCCTTCGTGTCTTCGTGGCTGGAATTCTCGGTCCGCCTTGCCGGAGACAAGATACCAAAACGGCAATTACGATAGCGATTATACACCTGATTATCGACAGCGTATAGAATAATCGTAAAACTTTAATCAACTATTGACATTCAAAGCAAAATATTGTATAGGTACATCTGTGAAAATTTACTGTTATTTTTGGAGGAAGTTTTATGGAACCGCGCAGAACAATTAGAACCTATTTGCTATTAGTTGCCCTTGGGCTCGCACTATGGGTAGCAATGGGCTATTACGATACCGCTGAGGCAGCGGATTGGCCCAACTGGCGGGGACCAAATCACAACGGCGTATCGAACGAAACCGGCTGGAGCGCAACCTGGCCTAAAGACGGGCCGAAACTGCTGTGGAAAAAGTCGATTGGAACCGGATTTTGTTCCATTGCTGTAAGTAATGGCCGGGCCTACACGATGGGCAACATCAATGATAATGATATACTCTATTGCTTCGAGGCCGATACCGGAAAACAAATATGGAAGAAATCCTATCCCTGTCCTTTATTTAAGAAAAACCATGAAGGCGGCCCCGCCGCAACACCAACGGTAAGCGGCGACTCAATTTACACCTTTAGCAAAAATGGGGACGCTGTCTGTTTCAAGGCAGCGACGGGCGAGATCCTTTGGCATAAGAATCTACCCAAGGAATTGGGCGTTAAGCACCCCAACTGGTACTTTGCCGGTTCGCCGTTTGTGGCAGGCGACATTGTCATTTATAATGCGGGCAGTGCAGGCATCGCTCTTAACAAGGCAGACGGGAGTTTAGTGTGGAAAAGCGGGACCACTGCACCCGGCTACGCTACCGCAGTGCCTTTCACTATGGGCAACCAAAAATGTGTGGCGATATTCGGATTCAGAGAGATTGTTGGATTGATTGCGGCAACAGGAAGACAGATGTGGCAGTTTCCGTGGAAAACACGCTGGGACGCCAATATCGGAGACCCTATCATTTCAGGTAACACAGTGTTCGTTTGTACCGGATATAACAGGGGCTGCGCGCTTTTGAAAATCGAGGGCAGTAATGTTACTGAAGTTTGGCAAAATAAGAACATGCGGAACCATTTTAACAGCTCGGTGCTGTGGCAGGGACATATTTATGGGTTCGATGATGCGAAGGAGCTGAGATGTTTGGATTTTAAGACAGGGCAGATGGTGTGGTCAAAGGGAGGACTGGGCAAAGGAAGCCTTATGATTGCCGATGGTAAGCTGATTATCCTTAGTGAAAGGGGCAAGCTGGTAACCGCACCGGCTTCACCGGCAGGCTTCAGGGAGCTCTCATCGGCGCAGATTCTGACCGGCAAGTGCTGGACCGTTCCGGTCCTGGCAAACGGTAGAATCTACGCACGAAATGCCGTAGGCGACCTGGTTTGTGTCGACGTCGGAGGATAAGACCGCAGTTATTTTAGATGCACGCCAATCGAAATTACGGTGACAAATATATATAGAATATCTACCGCCAGGAAATTTACAGTTTCACTTAGAGGATTTCTATGAGTTTGTTAAGGACAATTAAGGACTGTCTACTCGTGACAATCTTTGGGGTTGGATTATGTTTAATTTGCATGGGCCATTACAGTACTGCTGAGGCGGCGGATTGGCCCCAATGGCGCGGGCCCAATCGTGATGGAATATGCACTGAGACCGGCCTGCTCAGAAGTTGGCCCGAAGGTGGACCGAAACTTTTGTGGGAAATCACAGGCCTTGGGAAAGGATATTCCAGTCTCGCCGTCACTAACGGTAAGCTCTACACAATGGGCGACGTCCGACTCGAATCCGAAAAAGTGCAATGTGTTCTTGCCTACGACCTGTCCACACGCAAACGGCTATGGGCAGCCGAAGTAGGGCCGACACATAGCGACGGCCCACGCTGCACACCGACCGTCGATGACGGTCTTGTCTACGCAATAGGCACGGATGGTAACATAGTGTGTGTCGATGCGGATACCGGCAAAGTGCGTTGGCGAAAGAATTTCCTAAGTGACTTAGGTGGGAGAAACCCTAACTGGAAATTCAGCGAATCACCACTCGTCGATGGCGACAAACTATTATGCACACCCGGCGGCTGGAACGCCGTCATGGTTGCACTTAAAAAAAAGACCGGAGAACTTATTTGGAAATGTTCTATGCCCGACATCGGCCCAAAAGGACGGGACGAGGCGGGCTATTCGTCCATCGTCGTCGCCGAAGCCGGCGGCATCCGCCAGTACGTCCAGCTAACGAATAAGGGATTGATAGGTGTCGCCGCAAAAGACGGCAGGTTCCTCTGGGGATACAACAAAATAGCAAACCGAACCGCCAGTGTTTCGACCCCTGTCGTTCATGGAGAATACGTATTCTGTTCTACCGCTTACCGCACCGGCAGCGCGCTGCTCAAGCTGACCGCTGTAGGCGATAGTGTCAACCCCGCCCCTGCGGCAGGGGTCGGGGTCAACGCTGAAGAGGTTTACTTCCTCAATGCCCGCACTTTTCAGAACCATCACGGCGGCTTCGTCCGAATCGGCGAATATATCTACGGCGGCCACGACCACGGCAAGGGCAAGCCGACCTGCATCGAAATGAAGACCGGCAAGGTAATGTGGCAGCAAGACCAGCCGGGCGGTGGCTCGGCAGCCGTGCTTTACGCCGACGGCCACTTGTACTTCCGCTACCAGGACAACGTCGTGGCACTTATAGAAGCCAATCCTCACAGATACAATCTCAAGAGTACCTTTACGCTCCCCAAACGCCCCGGCATGAGCGGCCCCGGCTGGGCACACCCGGTTATCGTCGACGGCAACCTCTATTTCCGCCACGCCGACGTTTTGATGGTCTATGATATCAAGGCCGAATACCGCCGAGCAGCCCAATAGCGTATGTCCTATATGCTTGATATTACTCGCTTCGCTTTAGGTAAAATAAGATATTGACCTTTGACGAAAGGATAGTATAATTCCGCCGAATGCTGAGCGATGAGTAATTAAACAGGATTGATGAGAGCGCAGTGTTATAAAAGGATGCAAATATGATAGAGGTTAAGGAGCTTCGGCGAAGTTTTGGGCCGATTGTTGCCGTTGACGGTGTATCGTTTAGTGTTGAAAAGGGAGATGTACTGGGTTTTCTTGGCCCTAATGGAGCAGGCAAGACCACCGTAATGAGAATACTGGCTTGTTTTCTAACGCCCGACAGCGGCACGGCCAGCGTCTGTGGGTACGACATTTTGAAAAAACCCGTCCAGGTGAGGCGGTCGCTCGGATATCTCGCAGAGAATGCGCCGGCATATAACGAGATGACGGTAGGGGCGTTTTTGAACTTTGTTTGCGATGCCAGGCAGATTACCGGCAGCAAGCGTAAGCAGTCGCTCGACCGTATTGTGCCGATGTGTGCGATTGAATCTGTGTACCATCAGACGATTGAAACGTTGTCAAAGGGATATCAACGGCGTGTGGGTCTCGCTCAAGCACTAATTCACGACCCCGATGTCCTTATTCTCGATGAGCCTACTGACGGCCTGGACCCTAATCAAAAATATGAGGTCAGAAAGCTCATAAATAAAATGGCAAAGGACAAGAGTATTATCGTATCGACTCACATTCTCGAAGAAGTAGAGGCGGTGTGTTCGAGGATGATAATCATTTCCAGGGGCCGGATACTGGTGGATTCAACGCCTGAAAAGTTAAAGGAAAAGTACCGGTGCAGTCTTGACGAGGTCTTTCGTAAAATTACCAGGGCCAAAGTCGCTTAGACTTCGGTTTTTGATAAGGCATCGAGCATCGAGCATCAGAGGAGTACAAAAATATATGACAACTAAAAATGGTGAGTAGTTGAATGGTGAGTGGTTAAATCACCAATTAACCATTTAACCAATTACCAATCACCAAACGGTAGGAGTACAAAAATGCACAGCTTTTGGGCAGTGTTCAAAAGGGAGCTAAAAAGTTATTTTACGACCCCTTTGGCCTATGTATTTCTTGTTATTTTTCTGTTCTTTTCCGGCTATCTGACGTTCAAGCAGGGCTTTTATGAAATGCGCCAGGCAGATATGCGGGCGTTTTTTATAAGTTTGCCGCTGCTGTTTGTTTTTATGGTGCCTGCAACAGCGATGCGGCTGTGGGCTGAAGAGCGAAAGGTCGGTTCGATTGAGCTGCTGCTTACTTTGCCCATTACAGTAACACAGGCGGTTTTGGGAAAGTTCTTTGCAGCCTGGCTTTTCCTTGCCATTGCGTTGGCCTTAACTTTCCCTATGGCCATTACCGTTTGTTATCTCGGAGACCCCGATGTCGGCTTGATAATTACAGGGTACCTCGGCAGCTTGTTAATGGCCGGAGGATTTCTGGCTATCGGCTGTTTCTTTTCGGTGGTCAGCAAGAGCCAGGTTATAAGTTTTGTACTCTCGGTCGTTGCCTGTGCCGTGCTTGTTTTTGCAGGTATGCCCACAACGCTCAATTTCGCTTCGACCTTCTTACCTGCTGGTTTGGTCTCGGCAATAGAGAATATGAGTTTTCAGACGCACTTTGAGTCAATCCAGAAAGGTGTGCTGGAGTTTAAGGACCTTTCTTACTTCGTGTTGTTAATTGTTGGCTGGGTTGCTGCCGGCAGTATTGTCTTAAATGAAACCAAGGCTGGCTAATAAATCCCGTTAGAAAACTCCGGCGTCCTTGCCGGACGTCTGTTTCCCCGTGTTTTTCGGGAAATTTTACTACCGCGTGTTCAAGGAAATTGAAATATGGCAAAAGCAAAAGAACGGCAAACTTCTAAAGGAGTCAACAGAACAATAAGGGCAATTATTGGGGCACTCTTTGTCCTGCTGATTACTTTCTGTGCCATAAGCATCTGCCAGAACATCGGCAAATCCTTGAAGCTTGATGTTACCGACCAGAAACTTTATACCCTTTCGGACGGGACCAGGGCAATTCTGGCTAAACTTCATCAGCCCATTAAAGCCAGGCTTTACTACGCAAAGACCGCTGCACTCAAAGGGCCGGACCAGATTAAGTACTTCAACAATTATTACGAGTTCGTCAGGGCGTTGCTGGAGGAATATGTCGCAGAGGCCGAAGGTATGATTGATTTACAGGTAATCGACCCGAGGCCTTTTTCCGAGGATGAAGTCCAGGCATTGCGGTACGGCTTGAGGAGGTTTTCTATAACCGAAGAGGAAAACTTTTTCTTCGGCCTGGTCGTGCAGACGCAGTTTGGGGTTGAAAAGGTTATACCGTTCTTTTCGCCGGACAGGCAGAATTTTGTTGAGTATGACATAAGCTATCTCATAGACACCGCAATTACTCGTCAGAAAACCAGAATTGGTATAATGAGTTCGCTGGCGGTAATGGGTGATGACGTTAGCCCGTATATGGCCCGGATGATGCGGATGCAGAACCAGGAGCCGAAGCAGCCCTGGACTATTGTTCAGCAGTTGCGCAGGCAGTATGAAGTCAAGAGCGTCGCCACGGATGTGAACGATATTAATGACGTTGATATTCTGCTGCTTATTCACCCCAAGGACCTGCCGGAAAAAACATTGTTTGCGATAGACCAGTTTGTCCTCAAAGGCGGCAGAACAATTGTGTGCGTTGACCCTCATTGCTTTGCGGATAAGCCGGACCGAACGGCGATGCCAACGAGACCTCCTTCGGCCAGTTCCAACCTGAACCTGCTTCTGCGGACCTGGGGACTTGAGATGCCGGAGAATACGTTTGCCGGGGACAGGAGCCTGGCGTTGCCTCTGCGCAGGGGGCAGGATGAGACCATTGGTTTCCTCGGGCTTATCCCGCAGCTTGACCCGGAGCTTAGGCCGGAGGGTTGGCCGGGATGTTTCAATACCGACAATGTTATTACGGCTGAGCTTAACCAGGTCAGAGTTCTGTTTGCCGGCGTGCTCAGGGAAGTTGCAGATTCAAACCAGGCGAACGAAAGCGCTGCCGGGATTGAGCGAACGCCGCTTCTTGTGACGACAAACATGGGCAATAGCTGGAAGGTTACCAGTCCCTATGAGCTGATGATGCTGAATCCACAAAGGCTTATGGGCAGGTTTATCCCCGGCACTCGGCCTGTACCAATGGGTTATCTGATTACGGGTCGTTTTAAAAGTAGTTTCCCCGATGGTATTGAGATTGAGGTTGAGTCCGAGCAGGACTCTTCAGACAAAGCAGAAGACCCGAATGATACCGCCAAAACCAGGAAGCGCATTAAAGGGCTAAAGCAGGCAGCCGAAGACTGTGCAGTGGTGGTGTTTGCGGATGTTGACTTTATAAGCGATGCGCTGGCGTATAGCGATTCTTTCTTCGGCATCGGCAAGATTATTGTTGGTGATAATAGTGCTTTAATGCTGAACGCAATTGATAAGTTGGGTGGGTCAGGCGATTTGATTTCAATCAGGTCCCGAGGAAACTTCAGGCGGCCGTTCACTGTTGTTAATGAAATAGAAGAGCGGGCAAAAGATGAAGAACGCGCAGAAGTGGCGAAGATTAACGCCCAGATTGCGGGCTTCCAGAGCGAGTTACAGTCCATTCTAACTTCGGCAAAAGAGGGAGAACAAGAGGTCATCGGCAGTTCGATAGTGCAGAAAAAGCGCGCTCTCGAATTGAAAATACATCAGGCCCAGCGCCAATTGCGTCAGGTTAAGATGACCAGACGCGAGAGGATTGAGCATTTGGGTAATATGCTCCGCAGCTTTAATATGCTGATGACTCCGGCAGGGATACTGATAATTGCTATAGTATTGGGTATCTATCGGAGTGCAAAGAAGAGGCATTATATTAGTCACGCAAGTGACGCCTGATGCCTGTTTCGAGAATCGAGAATTGAGGATCGAGAATGAGCGACAGAAAACTTACAATATTAGGTATTGTTGCAGTTCTTATGGTGATTTGGGCTGTGGTTCAGTCACGCGTTTCCAGCAGGCCCAGGACACAGCCCGATGCACCGGCTTATCTTATCCAGGGGCTTGATACCGCTGATATAGGCAGTATCGTTTTAGGAGTGGGCGAAAGGGCAGTGACGCTGAAGCGCCAGCGCCAGGGCGGGCGGTTTGTTGTTCTCAATTCGGACAATTATCCCGCCAAAACCAGCGAAATAAACAAGCTCATTACCTCGTGTCTGGATATTCGAGCCGGGGAATTATATACCGATGACGCAGCAAACCACAAAGACCTTGGAGTAACGGAGGAAGACGCCGGCACTGTTGTTAAGTTTTTGAGGCCGGATTCATCGCTCCTTACAGGGGTGGTTGTAGGAAAAGCTAAAGAGCAGGCTTCGGTGGGCTCAGTCCAGCAGGCGCAGGGTACTTACGTGAGATTGCTTCCGGGCGATAAGGTTTACCTGGTACCAACGGTACCATTAGTTAGAAGCCGGGCAATCGATTACATTGAGCAAAAGCTTATTTCCGTCAAGCGCGAAAGTATTGAGTCAGTGACGGTCCGTTCTCCGGATGACGAATATACGCTGAAACCAACCGAAGATGCCAAAGGATTAGTGCTGGAAAATATGCCTGCCGGCAAGAAGTTAAAGGACAATGAAGGGGACAGAGTTTTCACCGCCTTGACGAATCTCAGATTTGATGATGCTAAGAAGAAATCAGGTGAATTGACCTTCGATAGGCAGTTTGTTTGCAGGCTCAAGGATTCGACTGTCTATACCGTAATGATTGCTCAAAAGGATGCTAAAACGTATGTCAGTTGCAAAGCGGATTTTATGGATAAGACACCTGTTACAAAGGAAAAGGATGTTGAGTCGGAAGAAGAGTTGAAGGAGAAAGAAGCTAAACTGCTTGCCTGGGACAGGACAAAAGAATTTTCTGCGAAACATCAGGGATGGATTTACGAAATAGCTGAGTGGAAGGCGAAGAATCTGACGATGAAACTTTCAGATTTAATTGAGGATGAGGAAAAGCCCGAAGAAATGGAAAAAGTTGAGGACCCTAACGCGATAAAGGTCGGCGACCCAAATGCGATAAATGCCGCCGACCTTAATGTGTTCGAATGGTTAAATGCGGAGGAGTAAACCGACTGGGTGGCAGCCTCAAGCGCAGCTTCTCGTGCTACGTAGCGTTGCTACTACGCAGAGTAACAGGGGATGGCTCCGCTCGATTGTCTAAAACTTTCTCACTGAAGCTTAAGTACGGAGGAGTAAACCGATGAGCACAAAACGCTTCGTCACGCAATTAACGCTCGCACTCGTTTTTGCCGCCGCAGCTTCTGTCGGCGCTGCGCAGCGGCTGGGTGGCAGCCTCAAGCGCAGCTTGGGGATGGCTCCGCTGGCGCCCAAAAAGGGCGGCCTCGCCTCACTCTACCCCGGCGATGAAGGGATTGAGCGCGACCCGAGGGTCCTCTTCGTCGATGACTTCGAGACGGGGACGCCCGAAGAAATCGGCGCACGCTGGGGCAGCATCTCCAGGAAGGAGAACATCAATCTCTCGGACGACATCCACGCCGACTCGCCCGGTTACAAATCGATTCACATTGCCAGGAACGGCCACCTCTACACACACACTAAGGGTGTCGATACCATTTACGCCCGCTTCTACGTCAAGTTCCACGAGAAGATTGGTTACGTTCATCACTTCGTGCACATCGTCGCCGACCGCACCCCGACACCGTGGCCCAAGGGAGGTGCCGGCGAGACACCGCCCGGCGATGCCAAGTTCTCAACCGGAATTGAGCCGACGGGTCGATGGGGCAAATTCCCTCCGCCTGGCGTCTGGAACTTCTACACCTACTGGCACGAAATGAAAACAAAGTGGGGCTCCGTTTTCAATGGCAAGCAGGAGCAGATACAGCCGGGCCGCTGGTACTGCGTCGAGGCGATGCTCAAGGCCAATTCCAGACCCGACAAAGCGGACGGCGAGCAGGCCTTCTGGGTCGACGGCGAACTCTACGGGCGATTCCGTGGCTTCCGCTGGCGCACCACTGACAAGCTCAAAATAAACAGCTTCTGGCTGCTCTTTTACAACACCGACCAGCCCGCCCGGCACAACAAGGACCAACACCCTGAAACCCGCGTTATGGAGGTCTGGTTCGATGACATAGTGATTGCCACCGAGTACATCGGGCCTGTTTACGGCAAACCTAGACGCGGCAAGAAGAAGGCAACGCCTTCCAAGAGCGCACTATTGACGCCGGGATTGCTTCTGCCCGAGCCCGGCAAGCCGGTTTTCTCGCAGGATTTCGAGGGTGGCGCCGGAAACTTCAAGGGCGGCCGCGTGACCGATGGCGGCATAAACGGCTCAAAGGCCTTCGCTTTTCCCCCGAACGGTGTCTCGGTCTGGAACGCCTACTCGACGCCGGTGAAGGACTCAACGACCATACGCTTCAAGCTTAAACCTCTCTGCGATGCACGCGGGATGACCGTTATGATATGGTCGAAAAAGCATAAGGACAACTGCCGCTACAGAATCGCAGGGCTTAAGAAAGGTCAGTGGAGGAGCGTTGAATTCCGGGCCATAGAGGCTCGTGTCGGCTGGGGTATGAAAGGCCCAAGCCTCGAAGATTGCGTCCTCGACAACTTCAAGCTCTTCTTCGAGGGCGGCGAAGGCGACCGCATACTTTTGGACGACTTCGAGATTCTCCAGTAGCATCCGGCCCTGACGGACTCGATACCCGCGAATCGAGAATCGAGACTTTGGTGAGTGGTGAGTGGTAATTATCTGACAATTAACCAATTACCAATTACCAATTTGGACAGGAGAAAACCTATGAAAAACGATAAAATTTCGAGGCGGACTTTCATCCGCAATACTTCTCTGATAGCAGCAGGGACAGTTGCCGGTGCATTAGTAGGCAAGGAACACGCCTCGACAAAGGTCTGCAAACCTCTCGATACATCGAAGATACTCAATTACAACCCGAAGATGAAGTATCGCCGGCTGGGCAAGACAGGCCTGATGATTTCTGAGGTCAGTCTCGGCGGTCACTGGAGGGCGCCCTGGAGAGACCGCAGTGGCGGATGGTGGTGGGGAAAATTCGTCAAGGGTGAGGTGCCCGATGATGTCGCCAAAAATCGCACCGAGGTCGTTTCCAGAGCCATAGATTGCGGGATGAATTATCTCGACATCACCGGCTCGGAGGAGTGTCTCTGCTATGGCGCGGCACTCAAGGGTCGTCGAGGGAAAATGATAGTCGGCGCCGATGATTCCAAACTGTGCCCACGACGTGATGAATACTGCAACGTCAAGGCCCAGCTCCACAACGTTGAAGAATGCCTGCGCCACTTCGGTACCGATTACCTCGATATCTGGCGCGTTCAGGCCAAGATGGACGGAACCAACACGGACGCCGACGTGGAGGTTTGCATTGAGGCCTTCCAGAAGCTGCACAAGGCCGGGAAGGTACAGCACCTCGGCATCTCCAGCCACAGCCGACCCTGGGCGCAACATGTCATTGAGAAGTACCCCCAGGTTGAGATGTTCATTTTCCCCTGCACGGCCAAGACCACCGAGAAGGGCAAACCACCGACGAAGAACAACGTCGAAGAGGTCAGTGGCGGCTACGGGCCTGAGAACAAAAGTGTTTTCCAGTCGCTCCGCGAGCACGACGTAGGACTGATAACCATCAAGCCCTTCTTCGGCGGCAAACTTTTGAAGAGCAATGACAAACTAAAGTTGGGCGTCGGCAGCAAGCGGGATAACGACCTGGTTCGCCTGACGCTTCAGTGCATCCTCAATATGAGCGACGCCATTACCGCCGTGATACCGGGGCTCTCGACCATCTACGAGGTTGAGAACGCCGCACGGGCTTCGTACACCCGTCCGCTTGCTATGACGGAGACGGATAAGGATTGGCTTATGCGAATTACGGACGAGCGCTGGGCCAAGCTATCGCAGGAATATGCCTGGCTGCGCGACTGGCAAGTCGTTTAGCCCCCCGGCCCCTGCGCTTCTTGCGAATAGGCCCGCAGGATGAGAGATGCTTAATAAACCATTTGCACTATATATTCATAGGAGTGAATTATGCTGCGCAAATTCCTTACTATTGTATGTATGCTAATATTGATGTTATCAGTCGGCTGTGGGAAAGTCATCGAAAATAACAAAATAGCTGCGGACCACGCCAGAGCGGGATTCGTACAAATCTTTAACGGCAGAGACCTGACCGGCTGGGATGGCGAGCCGGGCTTTTGGTCGGTCGAGAATGGGCTCATCGTTGCCCAGGTAAGGCCGTCAGTTCAGGTCAAAAATCACTCGTACCTTATCTGGCAGGGCGGAAAGGTCAGGGACTTCGAGCTGCGCCTGAAGCTGCGTTCAACTCAGGGCAACTCAGGCATCGATTACCGTGCTGAACCGGTGCGCAAGGACAGAAATGGCAAGGAGTTGAAATGGACCATACAGGGATATCAGTCCGACATAGCGAAGGGATGGATGGGCAGTCTCTACAATTGGGGAAAGCCGGGTGCACAGCCCAGCCAGTTCGTCGAGGTCAGCGGCGAGGAAACGGTGACGAAAGAGGTTGGCTCAGTCGTGGATAAAGACGTCCTGTACAAGGCTAACTACTACAAGCCGAACGACTGGAATGAGTTCACTATCATCGCCCGCGGCTCGCACATTTTGCATAGAATCAACGGTTATCCCGTGGTTGAATTCATCGACAACAGTCGTGACACACGCTGCGAAGGCGTATTCGGCCTGCAGGTTCACTCCGGCCGTGGGCCATTCCTGAATGAATTCAAGGACATTCGCATCAGGCAGTTCAAAATCAACTTCGGCCGGGCTAAATCTTTGTTCAACGGCAAAGACCTGAGTGGCTGGACCTTTTCCAGCTCCAAAATCGAAAATGCACTGAGTGTGGAAAACGGCGTACTCGTATGTAAAGGTGGGCCTGAGGGATACATCTGCACGAACGACGATTACACCAACTATGTGCTGCGGTTTCAGTACCGCCGGCTGGGTGAGCAGGAAACTGGCGTACTATTGCGCCTGGCGCGTTCGACTTCGGCTCGGCCGAGGTGCATCCGCATCTACGGCAAGGGCGACGATTTCAATCAGGTCGAGGGCATTGGAAATTTCGCGCTAAAGCTGCCAAAACGGCGCACGAACGCAGCGGCGTTCAGAAGGATGCCTGAGAAGTTCTGGAACGAATGTGAGATTGTGCTAAACAAAGGCCAGCTCAAGATTAAGGTAAACGACGTCCTTCGGGCTGCAGCGACCGGCTGTGAGCAAACGGTTGGAAAAATCGGTTTTGAGGCGAGCGGCAGCCGCGTAGAATACCGCAACATTGTACTGCTCCCAATCCTCTAATTTAGCCCCGCAATTTATTGCGGGCTCGTTTACCCGTCTCAGGCGCGCCAGGGGCGGGGTCTGTGTATTTTTTTTAATGCTTGTTTTGCAATAATTACATCTTCAATAATCTGAAAGTCAAACATTCCCACACAAATAAAATCGGCACCATTTTCAAAGGCGTACTTGAAACCATCCCTCGGATGGATGACGCCTGCCCCTAAAACCTTATAGGCAATCCACGGCTTGTTCACCTTTTTCATAAATTCGATGGTTCGTTGCGGCATAGCAGAGTGATAATCCACAGTATTTAAGGTCTTAAAATAAAAATCGGGCTCTACACCCTCTTTTTCGCACGCAATAGGCACTTCTATATTATGTCCGCCGATGCCTGCGATTAGGCCGTTTCGTTTGATAAAATTGACTGCCTTTCCGAGCAAATCAACGTGACCATCTTTGACAAAATTATCTCCGACGCCGCCCTGTATGAAAGCACCAACCGCTCCATTATCGACGGCCTTTTGTATGCTGCTCGTCAGGTCATTTACGTTTGGGTTTGTTTGTGCGAGCCACTGTATTTGGCCGCCTATTTCGTTCCAGTATTTGTTGAGGATTCTGACCGTATTCTCAGTCTGATTATCGCCTTTTCCGCCGCGGACGTTTGCTATGGCGGTGTTTATGCCGTTTTCTTCGCTTATCTGGTAAGTTTCAATGATTTTTTCATCGGTAAAATAGTGCTTTAGTAATGAAGATACGTAGATTAAATCTCTGCTGTGTGCATAGCCGTTGGTTAGATTTCCGCCGCATATAAGTCTGCTAATCTTAACTTTACCAATCCTGCCGGCCGGCAAACCCTTAACCGAATCTGCAGGTGCTTTAGCCGGTTTTTTCGCTGCTGCTAATAGGGCTTTTTCTTCAAGACTCAAAGCTGATGTAACTGCGGCGGAGGTGATAAGGGATTTTTTCAAAAACTGGCGGCGATTTATCCCATTAGAAATCTTCCTTTTTGTAGAATGTCCCGCGGTCGTAGGATTTAGCATATTAGTCCTCGTTTTCGAATGGCAGCTCTTACTTGCCGGCTTTGATTTTTGCCCTCTCTTTCTCGGTGAATTTGCTATTTGCGATGGGGCCTGGTTTCCAGCACTGCTCCAGAGCGGTTGGTCGCGGCTTTTGCATGGGAATAACGAGCACCTCTTCGCCGTCGGAGTTTTTTTCGATTCGGCCGCCGGCACGCTTGACCGCCTGTCGGACGAGTTTTTCGCACACCTTAATCAGCATCGGGAAATTATAGGGCGTGTGGCTGAATTTTCCCTCCGGGTTCAGGGCTGATGTGAAGCGGTCGGGCAGTTTTGAGAAGCCGAGCGTCGTGAACAGCACACCGCCGGAGTTTGACGGATTACAGTCGGAATCCTGTCCGCAGCGAGTCGAGATGATAATGGTTTGGTCGGGGTCTCTCTTGCCGTACAAGAGGCCCATCACGATGTAGGCGGCGTTGATTTTGGCGTCGATGTTCCAGTTGGGGTTCCACCTTTTTTTGGTGGGGGGATTTTTCCTGTTGCAGGAGAATCGTCGGTAGTCGGGGTTCTTGCAGTACTTTTCTTCGACGAGTCGCCATGTCTTTTCCCAGTCCTTGGGGTTTTGCCGATGCCATTTGAGCACGTCTGTGATACATTCGTGAAACTGGCTCCCCCTGGGAACGCACCGGAGCCCGGAGCGTACGATTTTCCGCATGTCGTTCTCGAAAAAGGCTTCGGCGTACATAGCGCCTACGAACTGCCCGCCGTAGAGGCCGTCGCCGTAGTTCATCAGCCGTCCGAACTTTTCGCCGAGTTCGATGACGACGTTTGGAAGGCCCGGCGCAATCAGGCCTGAGTAGTCGGCCTCGATCTGGTAATCGATGTCATCGGCGTGGGAGTTGTACTTCGGGTGGCCCGAGTCGGGAGGGGCGATACCCCGGCGGAGGTTTTTCCGGCCGGCATTGTTGGCATGCCAAAGATCGTAGCCGCTGTTTGCAAAGTCGATGCCGGCCTGGCGAATGGGAACGTCCATCCCGTACAACTCCAGCGTGCGCAGGAAAGTCATTTCAACGTAGATATCGTCCTGGCCAAACTGGTTTATCATTTCCGGTTGCCACTTGGGCATCTTTTCCTCGGGGATGATGCTCCCTATCCATTTGAATTCAGTGGGCCCGCCCCATCCGACGCCGGCCATTTGTCCGACCCAGCCCGCCTTCATCTTGTCCACATAATCCTTGACGGCTATGCGGCGAAATTGCGGGGCAGCTCCCTGACAGCCGGCGGCAAATACCAGAGCCAGACTCACGGCAGCTACCGTTACAATTGTCAGCAAACCTTTAGCCATTTTACACCTCCATTTTCTTTTCTAAAATCCTCCGGAAAACATTACGCTTTTTCGGCAAAACACGAGCGATTGACCAATTAACGGAATATTTTTGCGTACTGCGTATATCATATTGCGTATATCGAATAAAGTAAAAAGTAAAAATTCCGGAGCGGGCCCGTTGGGGCGCTGGGTTTGAAATTGGGTTTGATTGGGTTTGTTTTCCCGGCGCCTGCAAAGTCGTACATTTTCATAATCCTTTGTTAAATAGAAGTTTAAGAACATTGCGGCTTTTCGGAAATTGGGTTTGAATTGGGTTTGTTTTTTTGGACTGTGAAATCATCCTATTTTCTGTAATCCTTTGTTATAAGTGAGTTTACATTCATTTTGGCTTTTTCGGAAATTGGCTTTGATTGGCTTTGAATTGGGTTTGTTTTTACCAAGTGTCCAATCGGATTTATTTTCATAATCCGTTGTATTATATGGATTTACATTCATTTGACTTTTTTGGAAATTGGCTTTGTTTTGCATAAA
>JAUWBI010000032.1 GCA_030601745.1 Phycisphaerae bacterium | reverse complement strand
CAGGGGGTTGCCCCTACATTGGGGGGGCGGAGGGAAAATTAAAGATTAAAATGTAAAATGCAAAATTGTGGAGGCCCTACGGGCAGAATTTTATGTGTTGACGGGAATTGCGGGGCGAATATCCAATATCGAACAAGGAATATCGAATTATGAAGTGGTCAATTAGTTGATTAGTTGATTGGTGATTAGGTCTTTGTCCGCTCCCTTACGGTCGCGGCTCATTTGGTACGGGGCAGGCACCCGCACGAAATTGTCCCGCTAAAGGGTTAAAAAAAGGCGGCGAGTCCCGATTTAATCGGGACTCACAGCCCTTCGGTTTATCGTTTTGATGGCAGCGTTACGCGCCGAGTATCGCCGCTGCTCCTGGTTGATGTCCTAAGCCAGTTCGGCGATTGCTCCACAAGGCCGCTAACATTCTCTATGGCCTCTATGATAAGGGGATAGATGCGGCTTTGTGCCTCACAGGTTTTTATCCAGTCGTTTCTGTCGGGCTGACCTATCTTGGCACAGCCATCTGTCTTCTGCAGGATGTCATTTCGCAGTTTATCGAGGGCCTCGGCGTAAAGCCCATCCGCAATCATCTTCTGCAGTGCATTTATCTTGTTCAATAGAGCGTTTTTCATGTTTCGATTCTTCAGACTCTTGGGGTCAAGCATCATATCTACGGCATCGGCAAGCGTAATCTGGAGGGAGGATTCCACATTGGACCAGTAGCTCTCGACGCCGGCTGAGTTTCTGGCCTTTACGCTGTACCAGTAGTGTTTGCCCAACTGCAGGCCGGTGAACTGGTAGCTGGTTTCGGTAATCCAGCCGCTGTTATAGAGGATACTGGTAAAGTTGGCATCGGTGGCACACTCAGCGTAGTACTCACTGGCACCGGGTAGAGGGTCCCAGGTAATAGTGTTGCTGGTCCACAAAGTTAGTTCGGGTTCGGCGTGCAGCACGGGTATCTGCTCCCACCAGAGGTGAGGATAATCGACGCCCTCGTCAATAGTCCAGACAGGCGTGTTGAAATCCCAGCGGGCATCGGTGAAGGTACCGGCCGTCTGCATTTCGTCCGTTGTCTTACCCGTTCCACCATCGCTATCAGTCTGCCCGCTGGTTTCCGTATCCCAGAAAGTAAAGTAAACCTTAGAACCGACATTGTCGCCCAGAAGTCCTCCGACATTCGTTGTTCCCGAAACGCTTCCGGTGGAGTAGCACCTGGAGATGCCGCCAATTATCTCCACCGGCGGTCCTTCGGGGGTGATTAGAAAACCTTCGTGACTGAAGGAAACATCATATCCGTAGGCCACCTGTAGCCCATCAGTTCCGTCAAGGTTTTCGATGCCGACACTGATATAATAGCCAGCGGAAGGCGCCCAGCCGTATTGCAGCTCGATGTTGTTGGTCCCCTCATGGAGAATTATCTCGAACGTGACCGGGTAGTAACCAGGCTCGCAGCAGTGTGGCACCTGGTAAAATCCGATGACGAACTGGCGGCTGCCTTCTTCGCCAAGAGTTTGATAGCGGATTGTGCCTCCTGCGTCGGGGTAGAGGTACGTCCAGAATCCGGCGATGAGTCCATTTGGAGTGTATGGATCCGGCAGCGGTTGCTGTTGGCCCCAACCACTGGACTGACCGCTCAAAAATGTGATAAAACCGCTAGGAGAGATAAACAGTTCCGAAAACTCGGTGTCGTAAAAGTTAAAGTTAAACGGCAACGGGATTGCACTTGACATCTCGTAGTATCCAAGTGTTACTGCCGTCCCGGTGAGACGGATATTACGGAGGTTGTTTGAAATGGGACTGAGGGTATGGTCCAGGAAAATTGAAGCAAAACTCTCATTGTATCCGACCAGTCCGCCGACATTGTAATCCCCCGAAACGTCGCCTTCTGAATAGCAGTTGATGATTGTGCCCTTATCATTATATCCATTATATCCCACCAGTCCGCCGACGTACTGGTTTCCGGAAGCGCTGCCGGTGGCATAGCAGTTTGAAATGGTACCGTCATAATTCCTTCCCACCAGTCCGCCGATATAATAATATCCTGAAACGTCGCCTTCTGAATAGCAGTTGGTGATTGTGCCATAATTCCTTCCCACCAGTCCGCCGGCATAATATCCCGAAACGTCGCCTTCTGCATGGCAGTTGGTGACTGTTCCATAATAATTATATCCCACCAGTCCGCCAGAATAATTCCCCGAAATGCTGCCGGTCGCATAGCAGTTGGTGACTGTGCCGTATTCATTATATCCGACCACTCCGCCAGAACGACTGCCCGAAACACTTCCGGTCGAGTAGCAGTCTGTGACTGTGCCCACATTCCATCCCACCAGTCCGCCAGAATAACTCCACGAAACGCTTCCCGTGGTATAGCAGTTGGTGACTATGCCATAATTCCATCCCACCAGTCCGCCAGAATACCTCCCCGAGATGCTGCCGGTGGTATAGCAGTCGGTGACTGTGCCATAATTCCATCCGACCAGTCCGCCAGAATAATTCCCCCAAACGCTGGTGGTGGCATAGGAGTTGGTGATTGTGCCCCGATAATTATACCCGACCAGCCCGCCGACGCCATTGCCGGCCTCAACGCTGCCGGTGGCATAGCAGTTTGTGATGGTTCCACTATTTAGCTGGCCAACGAGCGAAGCAACGTACTCTGCTGCCGGCGCATCAACATCAGAGTCGAGCAATCCCAGGTCTTTGATTACTCCCCTAACGTATCCGAAAAGCGCGATGTGACTTGTACCTGTGGAAGTGTAGGTGAAGTTTGAAATTGTATGGTCGTTGCCGTCAAAAACTCCAGAGTATGGATAGTCTCTGCTTCCTATGATGTAAAAATCGACCCCTGTCAAATCGATATCATCGATTAACTTAAAATGTGCCTGCATCAATCTCGGGTTATAGCTGAGACTGTTCAATTCGGCAGCCGTTGAGATGAGGTACGGGTCGTCAGCGGTTCCCGTCCCCCCCGAAAATGTTGGCAATTCGGGCAAAGGCGATAGCTGCCACCACAGAATCGGATACCCTCCTGGGCCGGTCGGAGGCGGCTGAGGTCCGCTGGGAGGTTCGGCCCAGATGTCGCTGGGCCCGTCCGGCTTGCCGACAAAATTCCACCCTGCATCCATATATGTATTTGTGTTATGCATTTCTGCGGTTGTTTTGCCGGTTCCGCCGGCACTGCTGTATTGTCCGCTGGTCTGAATGTCCCAGAAGGAACCCGTAACCTCTCCTCCCTCATTGTATCCCACCAGTCCGCCGACATGGTAATTGCCCCAAACGCTGCCGGTTGAATAGCAGTCGGAGATTAGTCGAAAATTACCTCCCACCAGCCCGCCGATACCATAACCATCAACTCCCGAAACGTCGCTGGTGGAGTAGGAGTTGAAAATTGTGCCCTCATTTTGTCCCACGAGGGCGCCAACGTTTTTACTTCCCGAAAAGGCGGTGATTAGAAAAGCTTCGTTATTGAAAGAAATATCATATCCGTATGCCACCTGTAGCCCATCAGTTCCGTCAAAGTTTTCGATGCCGACACTGGTATAATAGCCAGGGGAAAGCGCCGAGGCGTATTGCAGCTCAATGTTGTTGGTCCCCTCATGGAGAATTATCTCGAACGTGACCGGGTAGTAACCAGGCTCGCAGCAGTATGGCACTCCATAAAATCCGATGACGAACTGACGACTGCCTACCGGGCCGAGAGTTTGATAGCGGATTGTGCCTCCTGCGTCGGGGTAGAGGTACGACCAGAATCCGGCGATGAGTCCATTTGGAGTGTATGGATCCGGCAGCGGTCGCTGTTGGCCCCAACCACTGTCCGAACCGCTCAAAAAAGTGATAAAACCGGTAGGAGAGATAAACAGTTCGGAGACCCGGCGGTCGTAAAAGTTAAAGTTAAAGTTAAACGGCAAGTGGATTGCATATGACATCTCGTAGTATCTAAGTTCCACTCTTGTCCCGGTCCAACTGATATTACGGAGGTTAGGTGAAATGGGATGATAGGTATAATCCAGGTCGCCGCCATAGTTTCCCGAGACGCTGCCGTCCTCAGCGTAGCAGGCGGTAATTGTTCCGCCTTTCACATAGCCAACCAGAGAACCAAGGCAATCCCCTGCTCCCCCATCAACATCAGGAGTAATCAATCCCAAATCTTTGATTTCTGTATCAGGTCCATCAATGCAGCCGAAGAGTCCTATGTTGTCTCCTTGTGTAGAAGTGTAGCTGAAGTTTGAAATTGTATGGCCGTTGCCGTCAAACGTACCGGTAAACGGCGTCGCATCAGTCCCAATGATATTGAAAGCGGTTCCCGTATAGATGCTCAAATCAATATCGGCCATCAGCTTAAAGTGCTTGCCCCATTCGCACGGAAGCAAACCGATTGTATTTAACTGCTCGGCCGTGTAAATCAAGTAAGGGTCTGCTTGCGTTCCACTGCCGCTATCCCACAATAGTGCGGCTATAGGTTCGCCAGTGGCGTTCTGCCAGTCAAGTCTTGGGTAATCTTGCCCTTCGTCAATGGTCCAGAAGTAATTGCACGCCCAGGTAATGAAGGTGCTTGCCGTTTTCATTTCTGCCGTTGTCTTAGGCGTTCCGCCGGCACTGGTTGACTGGCCGCTGGTTTCAATATCCCAGAATGAATTAGCAGTCTCACCTTGCCGGTTATATCCGAGCAGTCCGCCGAGATAAGAAGCTCCTGAAACGCTGGCGGTCGAATAGCAGTTGGTGATTGTGCCCCCATTACTTCCCACCAGTCCGCCGACAGCATTACCTCCCGAGGTGCTGCTGGTCGCATAGCAGTTGGAGATTGTGCCCCCATTACTTCCCACCAGTCCGCCGACATTGTTATCTCCCGAAACGCTGCTCATTGAATAGGAGTTTGTGATGGTTCCATTATTGTTTCCGACCAGTCCTCCGATGTTCATCGCTCCTGAAACACTGCCGCCCTGGACGTAACAGTTTGTGATGGTTGCGCCACTTAGCTGGCTAACCAGCGAACCGGCATAGTCTCTTCTCCCCGAATCCACATTAGGGTCAATCAATCCCAGATTTTTGATATCTGCATTTTCTCCAGAGACGTACGCAAAAAGTGCTATGTAACTTGTGCCTACGGAGGTGTAGCTGAAGTTAGAAATAGTATGGTCGCTGCCGTCAAATACACCGGTAAAAGGATTGCCGTAACTGCCAATGATATTGAAAGCTGTTCCGGTAAAGCCGCTCAGGTCAATATCGGCCATCAGCTTAAAGTGCTTGTCCAGGTCGCCGGGATTGGTCCCAATTGTGTTCATCTGGTTTGCATCATAAATTAGATACGGGTCCTCCGCCGTCCCGCTGCCCCCGCCATAGTCGGCTTGAGCCGGCAGGCCAAAAAAGCTAATGGCAAGCAATAGAAGTAACGGTATTGTTAATTTACCGCTTTTCTTGCCAGTAAACGATTGAGCGTGTTCTATTGTAGAGAGATAGAGACGCCCTGACATCCCAAGAGTTTTGCTTAAATTAGGCATTTTAGCCCTCCTTCCAAAAAAATGGGGTTAATAGTTTTTGCTACCTGCCCCCGCTGCCCGTTTTCGCGGACACAGGCTTCGCGGGGACGATAATCCTACGTAGACATAAGCCATTGGAATATGTAATTCTATTACTTATTGTGACCAAAGTCAAAACTTTTTTGGCACTACCGAGTACTTTTCGAGCAAGTTCCTATTACAGAAGTACTTACGAA
Source organism: Phycisphaerae bacterium (assembly GCA_030601745.1). Classification (GTDB taxonomy): domain Bacteria; phylum Planctomycetota; class Phycisphaerae; order Sedimentisphaerales; family Anaerobacaceae; genus JAUVYQ01. The sequence continues at coordinate 30,471 of JAUWBI010000032.1, read as the reverse complement.
AAATCTGTCGCAAAACGAGAAACTCTAATTTCATAACCAATTGTTATTATTGGACTTATAACGGGACAGTAGCGAGCGAATATATAATCACAATTTTTGCTCCTACTCCTTAATAGACGCAAAGTAGTCCGAAAAGTTACAGATTTTTTCTAAAATTGCCCAAAAAATGTTGAAAAACCCTTGTAAAAAGACAAAGGCCGGCCAAAACGTTCATCATTTTCTGAGATTTTTTTAAGTCTTTGATATTACAAGTATTATGGTTTTAACCTTTTTGCTTTTTACACGTTATCCAGTCTTCGGGTTGTAGTCTGGTTGTAGTCATATTTCATTTATAATTTGTATCTGACTGCTTTAATATTTCGCTTTGGAATTGCTATTTTTTTTGGTAATTTTGCATTAACTGAAGTAACTCGTCTTTATATTCACGCCCCTCTTTTTTGTCAGGTAGCCAGTTCATCAGCTGTCCTAATGGTGTCTTACCATCATCATCAACAATATCAACTTTTGCCCCGTTGGTCAGCAATATCTCAAAAGTCTTTCTTTTGGATGCATCCAGAGGTTTTTCATCACCGATAGTAACCGGTGTGGACAACACATGCAGGGGTGTTCTGCCTTTATTGTTTTGTGCGTTTATGTTCGCTCCATGGTTTACAAGGGAATCAACGATTTCAGGTGTAGGTTCTGTCGTAGCCCAATGGAGAGCAGTTTCGCCGGTGTTACTTTTTGCATTTACATCAGCTCCCATTGCCAAAAGAATTTCAACAAGGTTTTTGTTCTTGCCTTTAACAGCCGCGTGTAATAGAGACTCACCGCGACTATTCTTGGCATTTATATCAGAAGCATTAGCTTGTACCCATTTGGTCAGTTCCGTTTTACCCAGCGAAATGGGAACTGCGGCAAATCGCACATGTAAATCTTTAATATTTGCCAAATCAGCCCCATGTTCTAATAAGACTTTTATTGAATCTCCGGATTTAGCAGCTTCAGCAGCCAAGCACAGGGGTGTTTTGCCATCTCTTGTCGTTTTGGCCTCAATATCAGCTCCAGCATCAAGCAGCAAAATAATCACTCTTTCACGGAAATCATTGGGCCATTGGCGTTGTGGCCACATCTGAACCAGCACATGCAGCGGCGTCTCACCTTGGTCATTTTTTGCATTTACATTGGCACCTTTGTTTATCAGAAGTTTGACGATCTCTTCAACACCCGACTCTACTGCTGCTTGTAGCGGAGTTCTTCCGCTGTTATCCACCTTCTGATTTATATCTGCTCCGTGATCTAATAATATTTGCACAATTTCCACATGGTGACCATAGATTGCCCATTGCACACAATTTGGATTGGCTCCATGGTCAAGTAGCAATCTCACAATCTTCTCATAACCATTCTTCGCTGCTCCGCTGACTGGATCGCTGATGCTTACATCGGCCCCATGTGATAAAAGAAGTTCGACTATTTCTTCGTAGCCACCTGCAGCTGCATTACCCAATGCTGTACTACCACCGCATTGTCGGTTGACGTCAAATCCACTATCTAATAGTTTTTCAACAGTTTTCTTTTCCCCATGAGCTGCGGCAATGGGGAGGCGATCTGGGTCAATATGTGAACTATGATATAATGTTGCTAAAAAAGTTCCCGCTAGGATTAGAACCGAAATGTTTAGAATCAAGCCTGCAGCACCCTGCCTCCATTGAGTTTTGCGTATAGCAAAGACGCCTAGTGCAGCTCCAAGAAGACCGGTTCCAACAGTAATGTGGGCGCCATAATACAGAATAACACCTATCGCCAACATAGCGCCTAGGCCAGCTTCGCCACTGTGATCTCCTAACAGGATTGGCAGCAAGAACAATAATACACCGCCTATCGGGATTATAGCCAAAGCGACGGACCACTTGCCAGTAGATGCGGTTTTTTTCTCGTTATTCATTTTGGATTCCTTATCCTTGACCGGTTTCATTTCGTGTCTGGCCTCTTAGGTTCGCTTTGCTGTGAGCTTACCTCTTTTTCTTGCAGCAATTCTATTACTTTCTGTCTGTTACCGAGAAAATTTCCTCTGCGATGTTTTGCCACAGCAAAAGCAGTCATTCCCTCCTTATTTTTTGAGTTGATATCGGCGCCTCTATTCAGCAAAGCTTCAACAATATCTCTTCGTCCAAAATACGCAGCTGTATGAAGAGCGGTATTCCCATTTTTGTCTCTAATTATGAGATCAGCACCAGCTGATAACAGAGTTTCGATAATATCTATTTTTGCTTTTTCCCTGATTGCGTAGTGTAGACAACCGCCTTTTTCTCCTTTGAGGTTGATATCAGCACCATTTCCCAGCATTAACTGGAGTATTTCGTTTTGACTGTTTGATATCGCTCTTTGGATACAGGTTCTACGCCTGCCATCTTTGTGCTGGAAATCAAAAGTGGCTCCATTGGCAAGCAATAATCTGGCTGCTGCTTCATAGTCGAAGTTCTTTTTTCTAAGCCATGGGCTAATACTTCGATCAAGTAAAAGTTGCATTGCAGTTAAACCACCAAAGTTCTTTATGTTAACATCGGCACCGCCTGCCAATAAGACCTCTACCATTTGGTTGTTGCCGTGTTCAATGGCTAAGTGCAGTAATGTGTAGTCATTTTCTTGTATTTTATTGATGTCCGCGCCTTTAGCTACCAAGTTTCTTACGCGATTTTTGTTTCCACTTACGGCGGCTTGAAAGAGCGATTCTTGCAGTTCTGCCTGTTGGGATTTCATAAGGAACATTACTGCGAAGAAACTGCATGCCAGAAGAACAACGATGCTTAGTAACGCGCCTATCTTCCCTCTTATATAGGGTGTTTTGCGAATAGCAACAGTACCAAGTATCACTACAAAAATGCCTATACATGCAATAATGACTGCAACCCAAGACAATACCAGGAGCGCAAACCCCATTACGCCACCAAACAGGGCACACAGGGCAGCTGCTGAACACATACCTTGCCAAGTTTTTGTGTCTTGGCTATTCGCCACACGCTGTTTCTCATTAGCCCAGCTAATTATTCCCATTTGGCATTTGTCCCCTATGATACTTAGATCTTCTTAGCCCTTTAATACCAGAGTTGCGTCAAATAAACAAGGCTCTTTATAGAACCCTATATTTGAAATTATAAAGGACTATGTTATTACATAGGGGATCTTTTGCAGTTGAAACAACCTTGCTTATTTGAAAAGTATGGTCAAAGTCTTTGGTCACACTTATATTCACCATGGAGTCAATACGCAGAGTTGAACGTATGTTCAAGCCGGTCCGGCCTTTTTATGGCAGAGTATAGGTTTGATAGTTCGGCAGATTTGTCAAAATCCGCCGTCAACGAGGTGCCTTTGCGCCGGATTGCCGTTACACATGGCTAAATTAACCGTGCCCTATTAACAGGTTCAAATACTCTTTGACAATAGAATCCGCCCAGGCGTGCCCGCTCATTGCCTGGCGGAAGAGAAAAGTAATTTGAAGACGGCTGAAAGCAGGATTGACAAACACTCACTTTGGTTGTACTTTAGTACTTTATTAGCGAACGAAATTTTACGGCAGAAAGGAGCGTTAGAATGCGAAAGGAACAGGTCTTTTTAATACTTGTACTTTCCGGTATGGCTGTATTGGTTCAAGGTTGTGCGGTTGCCTGGGTGGGTGCCGGGTTGGGGGTCGGGGCAGGGATGGTGGCGTACCTTAAGGGCGACCTGGAAGCAGTAGAGTCGAAGGATATCGACACCGTTTTTGAAGCGACGGAAAAGGCGATAGAAGAGCTTGAGATAAAGGTAAGCAAAAAAACGAAAGACAAGATGTCAGCGGTGATTGTTGCACGTGACGCGCAGGACAAGAAGATTACGATAAAGCTCAGGGCAACCGCAGATAAGGGCACGAAGCTGTCCATTCGAGTAGGTGGGTTGGGGGACGAAACGAAATCGAGACTTATTTATGAAAAGATACGTGAGAACCTTAAGCAGCAGGCTGCACCAGGGAAGAAGGCTGGTAATTGATTATTGACTATTGCTAAAAAAGAAAACTACATCGACAGATACCCGCCTTGCCCATTTTGTCCGGCGAGATAGTCCCTTTATCCGGCCGAAAAGGGCTGAGAGGGAAATTACCTTGCCGAGTGTCAAGCGGTCGCCTTTTTCGGAGCCTGCTTTCGGGTTTTCTTAGCTCTCTTGGCCTTTGGCCTTTTGGCTGCTTTAGGCCCTTTGCTGCCGAGCATAAAAGCCATAGCGATTATCAAAACCGCTGCGACAGCGGCGCCAATCATAATGTACCAGATATAGCCCTGTATTTGTTGCAGAATTGCAGGCAGGATATTGTTGAAGCCCGCCACGGCAACTATGGCCGTATAAACAATGGCCAACAAGGGCAAAAACAGCAGCATTCCGAAGGTATTACTCTGCGTATCCGGCTCAGGCTCGATATACGCTCGGGCCATTGCGGGTAGCTCTGGAGCGGGTTGTGGGGCGGCAAACTCCCCTTCCGTGAGCATTTGTTCTGCCTCGACAGCCATTTCGATTGCAGAACCGGGTTCGGCGGCCTCCTTGCCTTCGCCGGTCTCGGGGGTGTAAATTTCATCAAGAATACCGCCTAATGAGGTGTCATCGGCCTGGAGCGAAAGGTCCAACAGGCCTGAGCCACTGCCGAAACTATCGAGACTTACATCTTCTTCAATCTCTTCCAACGATGCTTCGCTCGGTACGGCTTTTGTCTCTGCCATCGTATCCTCAGTTACCTGGTAATCGCGGTCGGTTTCGCCGAGAACGCTGATTCCTTCACCGGCTAAAGCGGTGTCTGCACTGGTCAACTCGCTTGCTGGGGCTGGAGCTTCAACTGACTCCGGCGCCAATGAAATCTCCTCCTTTTCTGGTTGCGGTGGGACAGCCGGTTCCGCTTCCACGGGGACAGCCGGCTCCGGCTCCACGGGGACAACTGGTTCCGATGGGACAGCCAGTTCCGGTTCCAATGGGACAACCGGTTCCTGTTCCACGGGGACAGCCGGTTCCGGTTCTGATGGGACAGCCGGTTCCGCTTCCACGGGGACAACCGGTTCCGGTTCTAACGGGACAGTCGGTTCCTGTTCAAAGGGGACAACCGGTTCCGGTTCCACAGGGACAACCGGTTCCGGTTCCACAGGGACAACCGGTTCCGGCTCAAAGGGGACAGCCGGTTCCGCTTCCACGGGGACAGCGGGTTCTTGTTCCAATGGGACAACCGGTTCCGCTTCCATGGGTACAGCCGGTTCCGGTTCCACAGGGACAGCCGGTTCCGGTTCCACAGGAACAACCGGCTCCGATGGGACAGCCGGTTCCGATGGGACAGCCAGTTCCAGTTCCACGGGGACAGCCGGCTCCGGTTCCGATGGGACAGCCGGTTCCGACGGGACAGAAGGTACCTGTGGTGGCATAATGCTTGTGTCGGACATCAATGCTTCGACTTCATCGACCTTAAACAGCAAATTTGGGCCGTCACGAAACTCACGCAACCTACCCTTCCTGGCTATCTCTTTTACTTCTTCCTCTGTTTTATTGAGTTTCTTAGCAGCCTCTTGTAATGAATAGAACATACCAGCCATAATTACTTATCTCCTATAAGTTGACAACTTGACTTCCTACGCCTTTTAGCTTTTCAAAAAAACTTAAAAATCTTTACTTTTTCACCGGGACGCGCTAACCACCAAAATGTCTGCTGTTGGGCTCAGCCATTTCCAGAATATTTATATCGGAATCCCGCTGCTTTTTCTTGTTCTGTTCTTTCTGCATCTGCCCCAAATTTTCCAGCATCATTTTTACCTGTTCGGGTTTTGGCTCCGCTGTGTTGTACTGCTGCAACAGTCTATCGTATTGCCAACTTCGCGCTGCCAATAGTTTCAACCGACTGTGGGCGGGTCCCCGGCTGTTCAGCTCATAGAGCCACAGGGTCTGGCCGACCGTATCGACCATCGCAAGCCCGTAGCTGTCACGTCCGATCTGAACGGGAATTACTAAAATCCCACTCTCCGTGCCGGTTTGCAGCCTGGCCTGGGCATCCTCCGGAGAGCCTAACTTACCGCCTATAAAAAACAGACACAGCACACCAAGAACAACAAATGCCGGCAGCAACCATCGTCTTTGGGTTCCGGATTTCATAATTTTACTGCCCCTTTTCGCCCCAAAAAGCTCTTACATTAAAATTATACTTTGGCCGCTGCAAAGATGCAAGCTATTTTTTGACGAAAATGCCAAAAGTCGATGTTTCAAAGGCATTCGAAACGCTCCGGTCAGAATACGATTTTATTGCAATATTGACGCACTGTGTGTAGAATGGGTGTTCTGATGTGGATTATCAGCTTTTTTCGAGACGATACGGGGATTGTCGGGGTGTAGCTCAGTTTGGCCAGAGCGCCTGCTTTGGGAGCAGGAGGTCGCTGGTTCGAATCCAGTCACCCCGATTTTCATAAGCCCTTCTACTATAATGGCTTGTGTTTTTATTGCCTACCACACGGGGTTGCCCCTACGAGCCGACCTCGACTACCTTACCCAACCTCGCGGACTCGTAACAGGCAGTTAGGACCTTTTGACTGCGAAGGCCGAGCTCGCCGCCGATGAGCGGGTCACGGTCGTCTATAATCGCCTGGCTGAACTCTTCAATCTCGGCCTGATAAGTATTTACCGACTCAGGAGCAATAATTATCCCTTGACCTTCGGTTTGTGCCCCGTTAGAAATATCCCCTTTTTGTGTGATTTTGCGCATTGTAGAATTTCTAACGGGGCGTGCCTGCTGTGCGTCGTAATCCTTTCTGTCTTGTTCGAGAAACGCAACCATTTCGCCTGCAGGTGCCTGGCCGATGGTTCCCTTAGCTAATATTGAGCCCTTTGAGCCGTAAAGTTCGAGTACGTTCTTACTGCTGTTGTCCGGGATGCAGAAAAAGGTATCAACGGTGGCCAGGGCGCCATTTTCAAAAAACAGTAAAGCTACTGCACTGTCTTCGGATTTGTAATCGTGGACGGTATTGTTGATGAAGCAGCCGACCCTGGCAACTTTTCCGAAGAACATCTCCAGCAGGTCGATGCAGTGGCCTCCCATATCGATAAGCGCACCACCGCCGCCGGTGGCAGGGTCCTGGCGCCAGGCACCTTCGATGGGAGGATACCAGCAGGAAAGCTGGGCCCGCGCGTATGTCGGTGTGCCGAGCTTACCTTCTTTGATGAGCCTGAGTGCTTCGGCGTGCTGGGCTACAAAGCGCATCATAAACGCACAGCCAAGTTTAACGCTCCTTTGTTTGCACAGCTCAATCATTTCTTCCGCCTCAGCCACTGTCATACCAAGAGGCTTCTCGCAGAGGACGTGCTTTCCGGCTTTGGCACAGACTCGAACCTGTTCGGCGTGAAGATGAGCGGGTGTAGCGATGTAAACTGCATCGATATCTTCATCAAGCAGAGCATTAATACTTCCTGCTTCCTTTGCGTCAAACTTTTTGGCCACCTCAGCGTTCACTTGCGCATCGATATCGAAGACCACGGACAATTCAGCATTTTTGGCTTTTGAAATACCTTCCGGAATCGTTCTTCTTCGGGCAATTCCGCCTGACCCAATCACAGCCCATTTGGTCTTGCCGGACATAATGGCAATCCTTTCCTTTCATCTATTTTGAACCCCGCCCCTGCCGCAGGGGCTGGGTGAATAGGCCTTTATTACCCTGGCCAGAGCGTTACCTATCTGCCGGCAATCTTCTTCGGTGTAGGTTGGAAATGCGAAACAGGTAAATGTGTGGCTCTGGTGCCAGATGGCGTTGGGCACATCTACTTTGCTGTAGTCAACGCTTTCGGGATTTGTGTACTCTTCGGATTTGAATGGGAAGCCACTCTTTCCGAAAGAATTGTATTGCTGGTAGGCCCGCTCGGTGTGGCACTGGGGCCAGAAGACCCTCCAGGATGGAGCACCTTCGGCGGTGCACGCGGCAACAAATTGATTTATGTCGCAGGTCATATTCTCAATATCCAGAGAAAACGCCAGGACGTACCAGCCGTTCTGACGCTCCTTGGTATCGACCGGTGTGTATTTGACCTGTGGTAAATCCTTTATCGAATCGATTATGATATGAGCGTTTCGTTTGCGCCTGGGCAGATTCCAGGTGTCAATCCGTTCCAGCTCTGCAAGACCGATGGCTGACTGCATCTCGGTCATACGATAGTTCCATCCGACTATGTTATGGATGTAGGGCAGTTTCTGTTCGAGCTCCAGCAGACTCAGGCGCTGTTTGACATCGTAGCCGTGGTCACGAAAGCTCCTTGCCTGCCAGGTGAGCTCTTCGTCGTCAGTGGTTACCATACCGCCTTCGCCGCCGGTGGTAAATGTCTTGTTCTGGCAGAAGCTGCAGGCGGCGATGTGGCCGATGGTTCCGGTTTTTCTGCCTTTATAGACGCCGCCAAAGGCCTCGGCATTGTCCTCGATGACAAAGAGATTGTGCTTTTTTGCGAAGTCGAGGACCTTGTCCATATCGCAGACATTGCCATACAGATGCACAGGCATAATCGCCCTGGTCCGCTCGTTGACGAGCTTCTCGGCTGATTCGACGCTGATACAATGGTCGTCGATATTTACATCGGCAAAACGTGGTATTGCCCCGGCCTGCACGATTGAAAAACTGCTGGCAATAAAGGTGTAGCTGGGCACGATTACTTCGTCGCCGGGCCCAATCCCCAAGGCGGTAAGCGCAATGTGCAGAGCTGCCGTACCGCTTGAGGTGCTGACGGCATATTTGCTGCCCTGCCAGGCGGCGAATTTCTTCTCGAATTCCATTCCCTTCGGACCAGTCCAGTAATTGACCTTGCCCGACTTGAGGACGTCTTGGACCGCCTTGATTGCCTTTTCATCAAATCGTGGCCAGCCGACCAGGTCATTCGTTACTGCTTTGGGACCTCCATCGATCGCCAATTTTTCTGCCATTTTAGCGCCCTTTCCGATTATTTCCCCGCAGGCACCGGGGCTGATTTTTAAGCTCGAATCCGGCACGGAACCGCCGGACCTTAATGTCATTTATCTCAATTCCACTACTTAGTCAAGAGTTTATGACCAGCGTCAACCCCGTTAGAAATTTTCCTTTTCTCTGCCATATTATTACCTCGTATAGAATTTCTAACGGGGTCAACCAGGAACCACCGTGTATGGGCCGCCCGGCAGGAAGACCGGCTATGGCCGAACCTGAAGTCGTCCTGTTAAGGAATCTAAGCAGAGCGGGACAAACGTTTCAGATTTGCTGGGCTTCGCCTCGCTCGCAATGCACCCCGGCAGAAAGGCTATAGTGGCTCACACGGGGGCAGGCGTGGTGGGGATGATATCCTTCGACTACGCTGCGCTCAGGACGAAGAGGGGGAGGTTCTTTACCGGCAAGTCGGAGTCTCCGCTAACGCTTCGACTTTTATTCTTCCGGCGATGCGATGCTGACGGTGCAGCACCGGTATGGTCAGGCCAGGTAGAGCTTGTCCTTCGGCTTGATTTCGGGTATCTGCTTGAGCTTTGCTTTGACGTCATCTTTTTCTAATGCGAAGCCGGGGGCGATTTCGAGAGTCGCATCGACTGAGCCATCGGGTTTTCCGGGGACGGTTACGCCGGCTGATTCGAGCCAATCAGCGGCACGGGCAACCATCATCTGCCTTGCGGTTTCAATACTGTCAACGCCAGTGAGGTTTTTGGTCGGGGCAAATTCCTGGCTTCGTAATGTCTGTAAGATTATCGACTTTGAGGCCAACGGCAAGGCATCAAAAACAAAGCTTTCCAGCTTTATGCTGTTTGGCTCAGCAGGTTCGACATGCTCTCCTTTTTCGTCGATGTGCAGGATTTTTTTGACTGCTCTGTGCAAAGGCAAAGAAGCGCCCCTGACGTTTAGTTTTTCAACAAAGCTCGTATTAATAATGTGGATGGCGATACTGCCGAGTTCGAAAACTAATGAGCCGTCGGGGTTTCGTTTCTCAGCCAGCTCATCAGGAAAATCGCTATATTCGATGACGGTTACTTTGCCATCGACCAGACAGAAGTTGCCGACTTTTTCCTCTGGCCCGGCTTTTATCAGGGCCTTTGAGGACATCTCGGCCCCATCGAGCACGTGCAGGCCAATAAAGAGCGGGTCAAAAATATTTACGAGTGGATTATCGACCTGGAAGTAGCTTATGAATTTTACGCCGCGTCTTTTCATATCTTTGAGGGCGCCGCTTTTGTAAAGCGCCTTTAAGCTTCCGCCGTGGCCGTCGGGCGAGGAGGCAATATTGGCTTTGTCGGCCAGCAGGATTTTTCCGTCGAAACTAAAATTCGGCAGTGTCCCCTGCTGAAATATAAAGACATCTTTCTCTCTCAGGCCGTAATAATCATTCGAGCGAAAAATTTCGCAGGTTACGGCGTGGTTCAAAGGACTGGTCATAATATACCAGGGGCAGACGGTCTGGTATTTTTCCGAGGCCGCCGCGATAGATTCGGCAAAGATTTGAAACAGCGTTTTGTTTTTAACAGGGCTGATGGGGAAATTTCCCTTTGGGCCTTCGAATTCGAGTCGGGTGGCCTGTCCGCCGGCCACGACAAGGGCGGCAACCTTGCTCTGGCGTATCAGCTCTCTGCCTAATTCGACGGCTTTGCCGTACTTGCTTTTTTGCTCTGTGTCGGCTGGGTCGGGGCCGTAGGACTGAGCGGGGGCAAAATCGGCACCTATTTCGGCAGAAGTGGGCTTTTTGACGAAGTCGGCCACCCAATTGTCTATCTTCAAGAAGTCCAGCTGCCGGATTTGTGCCAGCAGATTTTGCCTTTGGGCCGCATTTAATTGCCCCCAGAACGCCAGAAGGTGGCTCTGATTGTGTTTTTTTAGCAGTTTTTTTATGTTTTCAAAGGTTTTTTGGGCATTCATATCTGCGATTCCAGGCCGAAAACGAAGATTATTAAGCGAATTGTAAAAATTTTCAATAATTTTGGCAAATTTGCCGATATTTTATTTGACAGGAAAGGTGCCCCTGTGGTAATATTTAGTGTAGAGACAGGTAGGTTTGAAAACTTTATCATAATTTGAATCGCCATCATATTTAGTTTGTTGTTATATCATATCCTGAACCCGCCTGCCAAAGAAGGTTTTTTCTGCGTGGCTTATATAATTGAGTTGACAACCTTGAACATAAGTTATAGAATTGATTGTATGAACCTTACTGGCAAAATTCAGTTTTACGAATTTGAACCGGCCGTTTTTGGGCGGAAACAATAAATGAATGAGATTCGCAAAAAAACAGTTTTTTTACGTTCCCCTGTGGCATGGGTTCCCATTTTGCGAGGGTCCCGGCGGTTAATTGCATTAATCTATTAAAAACATAACAAAAGTGGGCCTGAGAATGGTCGGGTGTGCGAATCTCGAAAAAGGTAAAGGAGACAAAAAATGAGAAAGAAAAGGAAAGGTTTTACTTTGGTTGAGCTGTTGGTCGTGATTGCGATCATAGCGCTCTTGATGGGTATCTTGATGCCCGCCCTGGCCAGGGTGAGGGCGATTGCCTTTCGAGTGGTCTGTGGAACGAACCTGGCCGGTCTCGGCAAGGCAATGCTGATTTATGCCAACGATTACGAAGATGAATTGCCGCAGGCAGGTTATCCAGGGTCCATCTACGCCACGGCCCAGAGCTTGGGGCCGAATGCCTGGAAAGGCCCAACCCGACTTCAAGCTTTCGGCACTCCATCCGGCAGCAAGGTAACCGTTTCGTCCAGCCTCTATCTTCTGATAAAGTATAGCGAGGTGGGGGCGAAGCAGTTTGTCTGCAGGGGTACCGACACCACAGAGTTTAAAATTCCTCCCGGTACGACGCGTCCCGGCACCACGGATCCGTTAGAGCTTATTGACTGTTTCGATTTCGGCGCGAACCCAATATTGCATTGCAGCTACTCCTATCATTCGGCTTACGACAGCCCCTTTGCTCTGAACGTCGCATCAAGCCAACCCGGTATGGCGGTGGCGGCCGACCGGAATCCATGGTTAGACCCTGCCTCACTCGTAGGAGACCTGCTGGACTTCCTACCTGACATAGACCCCCCCTGGAAAGGCACAGCAGAAGAGGCGAAACTTGGAAACGCCCTTGCTCACGGAGGCGAGGGACAAAACGTATTGTTTCTGGACAGCCACGTGGCCTATGAAAAAAGATCTTTTTGCGGCGTTATGGACGATAACATTTATACCCGCTGGACAGATCCAGGAGGGGGTGATAGACAGTTAGGCAGTCGACCTATGGATGGTGGTGCCGTCCCGCGGCACAAAGAAGATTCACTGCTGCTCAATGAAGGAAAACCAGGCGCCGGCGGCGGAACCAACGGCGGAACCACCAACGGTGGAACCACCAACGGCGGGGCTCCTAAATGACGACAATAAGCAGCATGGTTTTTCATTCGGTTGTTTACAAGCGGCCTTGTGCTCAATTGCACAAGGCCGCTTTCTTATTGGTAGCTGGTAATTGGTGAGTAGTTAATCCACCAATTAACCATTTAACCAAACATAAGATTTGTCTTTGCCGGGCATTTATGTTAAATTGCATCTCTTGATTTTCAGGGAGCGTAAAATTGGGGCAAACGCTTGTCTATAAGATACTTGCCGGGCATCTGGTTGACGGCAAAATCGCCGCCGGCCGGCTTATTGGAATTCGGATTGACCGGACACTTACGCAGAATACCACGAGAACATAGGCGTTTTTGCAGTAAATCACAGTTGTTAATATTTGCTAATGTTTATTTGAATGTCTTAACGTGTCCTGTAGTTCTAAATCAGTTCAGCAGATATGAACGGAATCTAAGGTAGAATTTTGAAACTAATGAGGTATCAATGCGAAATACCGATAAGTTCTGTCTTTTTTTGGGCCTGTTTTTAGCAGCTACTTTGTTCCGGGGAGCGAACTTGTGTGGAGCAACATTCGAAACCGAACCCGATGATGGCTTAAAAGGACAGTGGCCTCAATGGCGAGGGCCTGATGGCTTAGGCGTGTCATCTGAGCCGAATTTGCCTGAGATTTGGAATACTAAAAGTCAGAATATAAAATGGAAGGTCAGAATTCCGGGAGAGGGTGCTTCGTCGCCCGTTGTTAGTAATGGTCGCGTTATTTTGACAACGGCGTACGAAAGCCCGAAAGCTGCAATTTCACAAAGGTTTATAAACGTTGCGAGTTTGGGTTTGGCGCTTGTTCTTTTTGTAGGGGTCGCTGTAAAGTCTTTTAGAAACCGGCGAGAAGGAACGCAAAAGAAGATACCACCTGCAAAGCGTGGTTTAGCTGAACGGTTTAACCGGCTATTTACCGGGTTCACATCCTTTAGCTTTGTTTGTTTTGCATTACTCGTTACTATTGGCCGCCGGCACTCTGATTTGGTTTTGGGAAAGTTTGGCCTTCTTCTATCAAAGTTGGGTTGCGAGGATATGGTACACCTGTACTCTGTGGCTGAAGGAGTACCGGCTGCAGTTTGGCTTACCTCCGGCGGAATTGCTTTGCTCGGATTGGCTGTGTCAGTCGGCTGGCTTAGAGCTCACTCAATCTGGCGCCTATTTGGCGCAGGCGTCGTTTTGTTCAGTGCAATCCCCTTTGTTAAGTTTACCCCTTTAGATCAGTGGAAGGAAGAGATTGAACTATGGGAAAAATTAGTATTTATATTTCCCGCACTGGTAGTCGCGTTTTGGCATCTAATTAATTACATAGAAGTCGGGTGGAAGCGAGGGTTTGAATTATCGAAACAGAGAGTTTCTACACTTCGGGGTCGGATAAACGTGGCATTGCGTATGTTGAATTATATGGAAATTCGTTGGAGACATAAGAATATATGGCATTTTGGAACTGTTAGGTCCTTACTTTTTGTAATATTGTTGGTGGCGTGGTCCTTGCTTGTCTTTATACCACCAAATTTCTTCCAGTCACGGAGGGGATTGGAACGAGCGGCCCTTTGTCTGGATGTGAAAAGTGGAAATACATTGTGGGAACAACCCGTATTCGTTGCACCGGCGGAACGCAAGCATAGTGAAAACACATACGCTACACCAACCGCTGCTACCGATGGCAAGCACATCATCGTGAACTTTGGTTTAGGCATCGCATGCTTGGATTTTGAGGGTCGTATTTTATGGCGCAAGCGGGACCTGGATTATTTCGAAAATAGTCGATACGGTGCTGTCAGTTCTCCGTTATTAACAGACGATACGGTAATCGTCGTACGGGAGAGCGAGTTCGGTAGTAAAAGACCAACCTGGATAGCTGCATTTGATAAACAATCGGGCCGGACTCGCTGGAAAATCAATGCGAAGAGCATGCATGACTGCTACACCACTGCCTTGTTATATCAAGATGGTGCTAATACGCAGCTTCTCACTTCATCCTGGGAAAACGTGACATCCTATGACATTGAATCTGGAGAACGTTTGTGGATGCAAGAAATTCCCACACAACAATTGGTGGCGAGTATGGCCAGGTTAGGAGAACTTTTGTGTGTTGGTGGAAGCACTCATGGCCCCAGGGCTATCATCATGATGCGTCTTAACGGCAAGGGTAAGGACACAAAAGTGGATGTGCTCTGGCAATCGAGTCGCGGTGCTCCGGGGAACTCTTCGCCGGTTATCTACAATGGCAAGTTGTTTGTAGTTACCGATACAGGTATTATGACCTGCTATGACGCAGTGTCGGGTACGGTACTTTGGAATAAACGCCTGAGAAGAGGCAGGTATTTATCGTCCCTCGTTGCAGGTGACGAGAAAGTTTATGCCTGTAATACTAAAGGCGTAATAACGGTGATTGCGGCAGATTCTAAATTAAAGGTGCTTGCTGAGAATGACCTGCAAGGGCGTTGCTATGCTTCCCTTGCTATTGCCGATGGCTGCATATTGATTCGCATCGCGAATTATCTTTACTGTATTGAAAAAGAGCGCCAATGAACTTCAATTATATCGATTATATCGAGAAGTCAGATTTGTTTTTGTCTTTAGCCGGCTTTTATGTTAAATTGTGTCTCTTGATTTTCAGGGAGCGTAAAATTGGGGCAGACGCTTGTCTATAAGATACTTGCCGGGCATCTGGTTGACGGCAAAATCGCCGCCGGCCGGCCCATTGGCATTCGGATTGACCAGACACTTACGCAGGATGCCACCGGGACAACGGCATTTTTGCTGTTTGAAGCAATGGGGGCGGGCAGGGTCAAAACGCAGCTTTCGGTCAGCTATATTGACCATAATATAGCCGGGTTCGGGCCGGAGAACCATAACGACCATTTATATCTGCAAACGATAGCCGCCAAATCGGGCGTCTATCATTCGCGGGCGGGCAACGGTATTTGCCATCAGGTCCATCTGGAGCGGTTCGGCAGGCCCGGAACGACACTGCTGGGCAGCGATTCGCATACGCCGACCTGCGGTGCAATCGCGGCCCTTGCCATCGGGGCCGGCGGACTGGATGTGGCAGTGGCTATGACGGCAGGACCATTCTACCTGACCTGTCCGAAAGTGCTCGGTGTCAAACTTACCGGACAATTAGGCGACTGGGTCGCAGCCAAGGACGCTATCCTTAAACTGCTCGCCATCATCACGACAAAAGGTAATGTGGGGTGGGCGGTTGAATATTTCGGCGAAGGCGCCTCAACACTGACTGTGCCGCAGCGTGCGACGATTACCAATATGGGAGCGGAATTAGGCGTAACAACGAGTATCTTCGGCAGCGATGAACAAACCAGAAAGTTCCTCGCCGCCCAGAACCGGGAAAAAGACTATTTCGCCTGTGGCGAATTGGCAGCCGACCCGGATGCCGAATATGACCGTATCATCGAAATAAATCTGGCTGAGCTTGAGCCGATGGCGGCTTGTCCGTCTTCGCCGGACAATGTCAAAACCGTCAGGGAAATTGCCGGCATTCAAACAGGACAGGTCGTAATAGGCAGCTGCACAAACTCGAGCTTTACGGATTTGATGATGGTTGCAAAGGTTTTGAAGGGCAGGCGTATAGATGATATGGTCGAATTTGCGGTTGCTCCGGGCAGTAGAGAAGTTTTGAATATGTTAGCTGAAAACGGGGCGTTGGCGGATATGATTTCAGCCGGTGCCAGAATTTTAGAATCGGGCTGTGGTCCGTGCATCGGCCTGGGCTTTTCGCCGGGTGATGGAGTGGTAAGTTTGAGGACGTTTAACAGGAACTTTCCCGGCCGAAGCGGCACAAGAGACGACAAGGTCTATCTGGTCGGTCCTGAGACAGCGGTTGCTTCGGCTCTGACCGGCCGAATTACCGACCCGCGCGATTTGCCTGAAATTTTCGCAATAGAATACCCGAAAATCGAATTGCCGGATAAATTCGTCATCAATGACAATATGATAGAGCCGCCTTTGAGCGAAGAAGAGGCGGCAGAAGCAGAGGTTCTGCGCGGGCCTACGATCGTTGTGCCCGAAGCACCGCCGCCGCTGCCGCAGGAATTACAGGGCACGGTCCTGATTAAATGCGGCGATAAGATAACCACTGACCATATTATGCCGGCCGGGGCTTTCCTGAAATTACGCTCGAATGTCCCGGAGTATGCAAAGGTGGTCTTTAATTGTTTTAACGAAGAGGGCAGGCCCACATTTGCCCGGCGCGCCCTTGAGCTAAAGGAAAAAGGCATCGCCGGTGTAATCGTGGCAGGTGAAAGCTACGGCCAGGGCTCGTCGAGAGAGCACGCTGCACTTTGCCCGATGTATCTGGGAGTGCGGGCGGTGGTCGCGAAAGGTATTGAGCGAATCCACAAGGCCAACTTGATTAACTTCTGCATTGTTCCGATGGAGTTTGCCGAGCCGGCTGACTACGACAAAATCAAACCCGACGACCGACTGCATATCGACAATCTGCTCGAAGCAATAAAGGGCAGTAACAAAGTTAAGATTATCAATAAGACCGGCTCGTTTGAATTTATCGGCAAGCTGGAACTTTGCGACAGGGACAGGGAAATCTTGCTTTCAGGCGGACGGTTAAATTATGTGAGTAAATACTACGTTTGAGAATGTATTGATGTCAGCAAAAAATTTTGAAATTTTTGGGCTATTCAAAAAGCACTTTCAAATTTTCTTTATCAGCCGGGTCGATTTGGCTCTGGTCCGTCCACACGGCCAAATCGAGACTCTTTCTGCACTGGCAGTCTTCGTAAACAAGTCCGCTGTCGCCGTGCAAAACGGCCTTTATAAGTTCCAGACAATTGTTTGTTGCCGTTTGCAAATTTGAAATAATCTCTTTTAGAAGTATTTGCCTGTCTTTTTCCGGCTCGTGGTGGCGCCAGCAGTCATAATCACTGGCTAATGCGACCATTGCGTAGCAGATTTGTGCCTCTCTGGCCAATTTGGCTTCCGGCATAGCGGTCATACCAATCAAATCGCCGCCCCACGCCCGGTGCATAAGTGATTCAGCCCTTGTGGAGAATTGAGGCCCTTCCATACATACATAGGTGCCCTTCGGATGTGTCTTTATATCGATATCTTTAGCTGCATCCAGAAGTGTTTTTCGAAGTCGCCCGCAAACCGGCTCAGTCATTTCGCAGTGCACCGCCCCCAAACCACCGAAGAAGCTGTTTGTTCGTCTGAATGTCTTATCGATAAACTGGTCAACGATGACCAGGTCGCCGGGAGCGATTTCCTCGCGGAGCGAGCCTACCGCACCGCTGCCTATCAACGTATGAACGCCGAGCTTTTTCAGGGCAAAAATATTGGCTGCAAAAGGGACCTCGCTCGGAGAAAGTTTATGCCCTTTACCGTGGCGATTGAGGAATGCGATTTGCTTTTGCCCGACTCTGCCGACGCAAATGGCCGTGCTCGGCTTGCCGAAAGGCGTTTCGATATCGTGAAATTCTGCGTCAGCTAAATGCTCGGCCAGCGCATCGCCCAGCCCTGTGCCGCCTATTACACCAATTAATTCTTCTGCCATTTGCTCCGGCTCCTTGTAAAATTGCCGTTATGTTACAGGATTACAGCTATATTTACAAGATGAAAACCTGTATTTTGGCCCCGCTAAAAATATGAAATTTATGTTTGAATTGCGTGCTCCAATATGGTAGAATTAGTGTCAGGATGTTCACGACTGAAAACATATAGCGACATAAGAGGCGGGCGGTGAAGAGAAAACTTCCAGCACTATTGGCGGCTTTTTTGCTCTTGTACTTTGCCGAAATCGGCTTTGCCGGTCTGGCTGTCCGCCCGGCCAGGCTCAGGGCTGCCGGCAGACCAAGGTGGGTCCCGAATGAAATCGTCGTGAAATTCAAAAACGGCCTCCCTAAAAATCGCATCGACCGGATAAATCAACGGCACGGAACTTCTGTATTGTACACCAGTCCCTTTGCCGGCTTCAAAAGGATTAAGCTCCCTGCCGGAAGAACAGCCAGGCAGGCGGTCGAGCTCTATAATCGCGAGCCTGACGTGGAGTATGCCGAATTAAACTATTACGCCTACGCCCTTTTTGAACCTGACGACCCCCTTTATTCCTATCAGTGGCACTTCAATGACACCCTCGCAGGAATAAATATAGAACCGGCCTGGGACATCACAACCGGCGACCCTAATATCATAGTAGCAGTTATTGATACCGGCGTTGCCTACGAAGATTATAATGCTCCAGACCACTGGCATATTGACACTTACAAGGCTTATGATGGAAATTCCTGGTGGTGTGGGATGGAAAATCCAGATTGGCCAAGGTCCCCGGGCTATGGCAATGGCTGGAAAGATTATTTACAGCATTCTTTCGATTTAACTGCAGCAACCGGCACGGTAACTTTATCTTTCTGGCATAGATATGATATGGAAAGTGGTTACGATTACGCTTATGTTGAGGTTTCTTCTAACGAAGGGATAAGTTGGGACGAGCTAAAAACCTATACTGGCCGGAGTAAAGTTAGAGGGAAAGTTGCGTGGGTAGGTGACTCTGCTGATTTAACCACTTATAAAGGCAGCGTGATTTTATTAAGATTTAGATTTAATTCAGATGAAATTGTAAGTGATGAAGATGGACATTTATACGTCCCAAAGTTTAATAGCGACGGGGCCTGGTATATTGACGAGATTAAATTAGAAGATGATTCGGGCACTCTCTTTTATGATGATGTAGAATCAGGACCGGGAAGTTGGGAAACTACAAAATATGAGCAGGCGCCGGACTTGGCCGGAACTCCATTTGTGGCAGGTTACGATTTTATTAACGATGACGACCACTCAAATGACGATGATGGACACGGTACCCACGTTACAGGAACAATTGCCCAGAGTACAAACAATGGCCTTGGGGTTGCAGGCATAGCTTTTAATTGTACCATCATGCCGGTTAAGGTTTTGGATTGTGCGGGGTCAGGAACTGCAGCATCCCTGGCGGATGGGATTTTATATGCGGCTAACAACGGCGCAAGGGTAGTCAACATGAGCCTTGGATTCTCGCCGGATGTTACACCTGCCGACATTCCGGCGGTTACGGAAGCGGTCCAGTATGCTTACACTGAAAAAGGCTGTATCCTGGTGGCCGCATCAGGAAATGATGGTGTGGGTACAGTGAGTCTCCCAGGCGCTTATCCGGAGGTAATAGCCGTTGGGGCGGTTCACTCAGCCGGTGCCAGGGCGGATTATTCCCAATACGGGTCCCAGCTTGAGTTGGTGGCTCCCGGAGGTGATAGCGTAGATCGGAATGGAGATGGGTATATCGATGGCGTTTTTCAACAGACCTTTGGAGACGTCCCCACCGATTGGAGCGCCTACTGGTTTTATACCGGTACTTCTGTGTCGGCCCCTCACGTCACCGGTATAGCTGCCTTGTTAATCTCGACCGGCGTGACCGGCCCGGATGCCGTCAGAGAAGCGCTGCAGAACTCCGCAAGAGACTTAGGCACGGACGGATGGGATGAAGAATACGGCTGGGGACTGGTCGATGCTTATGCGGCTTTGAACTATTATCACATCCCGGGCGACTTTGACCGCGACGGCTCGGTCGATTTGGACGATTTGAGGACGCTTGCAAGCAATTGGCTCGGAGATGAACCGCTCGTGGATATTGCTCCCCCTGAGCGTGACGGCATCGTCAACTTCCTCGATTTCGCAAAATTTGCTGAAAACTGGAACTAATGTTTTATATAAGCGAGATGAGGGAGGTGTTGTAAAATGAGAGTTAGAATATTTATCTTGTTTGTTTTTGTGCTGTTGGCTTTTTATTCCGTATATGCATGGGTGCCTTTAGCTGTACAGGATGACCCTCTGGTAAGGATGCCGGGCACTCAACCTGAACAGGGAGTTAACCTCGAAGCCCCCAACAGGTGTTTGAACTGTCATGCCGGTTATGACCAGGCGGCAGAGCCCGGTTTTAACTGGAAGGGTTCGATGATGGCACAGGCAGCGCGTGACCCGATATTCTGGGCGTGTTTTACTGTTTCAGCACAAGATTCAATATGGGCTTTAGGAACGCCGAATGCCGGAGACCTCTGCGAAAGATGCCATTTCCCTGAAGGTTGGCTCGGTGGTCGTTCCGACCCTCCCAATGCCTCTGCGATGAAGGGCAGTGATTTTGATGGACTACATTGTGATTTCTGCCATACGATGTATGACCCATTTTTCGAGACTACTTATAACGGTGCGCGCGAAGGCAGTGACTGGACAGGTTACTGGGATGAAGCGGCAAACACCGGCTCGGGCAGCGGAACACTTTCGCAAATAGAGGCGACAGATACCTATATTGAGGACCGTACGCTTTCCGCAGGCATAAAACTTTTCTCCGGCGGAGATTTTTACACAAAATTCAACGTCCCTCAATATCCAGCTTACCGTGAAAATGCCAGCGGACAGTATTTTATCAGCACCAGCTCGCAGAAAAGAGCGAGCTTTGCCGACGCGGGGGCAAAACATCAGATGCTTTACAGCCGCTACCATAAGTCCAAGTATTTCTGTGCGACATGTCACGACGTATCCAACCCTGCACTGGCAAATCTGGGGCTTTCAGGACTTCCGGACCAGTCTGGAGGCGTAGACCTTATCAGTGAGCAGTATTCGGCTTACAGGTATTTCCATGTCGAAAGGACGTTCTCCGAATTTATGCTTTCGGCCTACTCTCAGCCTGGTGGTGCGGCAACAAGCGAAGAGTTCCAGCAGCTAAGTGGAGGTATAGACTGGGTTGCAAAATGCCAGGATTGCCATATGAGGGATGTTACCGGCTATGGCTGTAATAAGAGTAATGTCCCCTTGCGTCCGGATGGAAGCACGGAGCATCCAAACTCAGGTGTCCCCGTGCATGATTTGACCGGCGGCAACGCGTGGATATCACATATTCTTGCAAGTCTCGACCCGGCTGGCCCGGTATATGACCCTTGCAATGTACAGATACTTGATAAAGGGCCACAGGTCCTGACGCTTGACCTGAGTGCAGGCCAAACTCCAGTGGTTAATGGAGCTGCTTTGAAAGCCGGCTCCGAGAGGGCAAAACAACAGCTTCGTGTTGCAGCTACAATTAAGAATCTTGCATACGATGCTTACACAGGTAATTTGTCATTCAGAGTTCAAAACAACACAGCTCATAAACTAATATCCGGTTTTCCCGAAGGAAGGAGAATGTTTGTAAATATTAAGGCATTTGCAAGGGAACGGTTAATTTACGAGGTTAATCCTTATGATTTTACCGTTGGAACTTTGAAAGGTCTGCCAAACTCGCCCAGTTCTCCTGATTTGGCTGCTGATGAAGCTTATGTAGATAGATTGGTTTACGAGGTGCACCCCAGCAGTGAGCTTACCGGCGAAGATGAAACATTCCATTTTGTTCTTGCGACAGGTCGATATAAGGACAATCGAATACCTCCGAAGGGATTTGATATAAGCAAGGCCACAGAGAGGATTTGTGAACCTGTTTGGCATGGACAAAGCGAGCCCAATTACTTCACTGCCGATGAGTATGCCGGCGGATATGATGAAGTAAATCTTCAAATCCCTTTCCTTGCTGATTATATCTCAGTAGCGTTATACTATCAAGGCACCTCTCGTGAGTACGTTGAATTTTTGCGTGATGAAATAAATGGTACTGCAAGCACACTTCCAAGTCCGACACCGTCTGGCCAGGAAAATGCGTATATTATTCAAGACGACCCCTTCTTTAGTCAATTAAAAGAATGGGGCAACACTATTTGGGATTTGTGGTATCACAACCATGGTCTGGACGGTAGTGAAGTTTCAGTCGAAGGTATAGTTCCTTGTGAAATGACTAAAGCCACATTGGAGACCGGAATTGTTTTTCTGCCCGGTGATTTTGAGCCTGATGGTGATGTTGATTTCGATGATTTAGCAGTACTCGCAGCCGAATGGTTACAAAGCGGGGAAGATTTGTCAGCTGACATCTATCCCAGCGGTGGTGACGGCATCGTCAACTTCCTGGATTTCGCAAAATTTGCTCAAGGCTGGAACTAATACAGATACCACCCCCTAACTGAATCATTTATAATTGGCGACCCTGATAATTCCTCGACCGAGTTACGTTCAGCCAGCTGATATAGCGCCCCTTGGTTAATTTTCATTATGGGAGATTAAGTAATATGGATTTAGTGGTTACGGTAAAAGAGATTAAAGGTCACTGCCCAACGTATAAGCTGGGCGATTCCTTCACCCTCAAGGCGGGCTATCAGCTTGTCAGTGAAATTCCTGTTTGCATGCACGCCCTGGCCTCTTTAATGCCTTATTACAACGCTCTGCGCGTCTCCGAACCTGCGCAGTGGGGCCTGGAGGGCAAGGACGATAAGACCAGGGCTTACATTCAGTGTCCCGACCCTGTAACATATACAGATGGCGGGACAGTAACTTTTGAGATAACCAGAGTCGAGTAGCCCTGAGACACTGCAGGAAGTCACCTTATTTATTGACCTTTGAATTACTAATGAAACCTGGGTGGCACCCTCTTGTGCTTCGCAGCGAAGCGCTGCTTCGCAGAGTAGTACAAACTTGTTTGGGGGTGTTGACAATGCCTTATTCGAGTATTTGAAGTAATTGTTTGTTTCGTTTGTTTTTCAAATTTCAATAGTATAATCAACGGTTATGACTTTAGCTCAAGACATAAAGCAGAAGGCAATCGAGTTGGATTTCGACCTGGCCGGCATAACGGATACTTCCGCTCTGAACAACGAGCAGTTCAAATTGTTCACTGATTGGCTGGCCTTTGGCTACGCTGGCCGAATGGACTATATGCGCAAGAATCTTGACAAACGCACAAGCCCTGCCAAACTGCTTAAAAATGCCAAGTCGATTATATGTGTCGGCTTGAATTACAAACCGCCACCGGCCCGAGGCACGAGGGACGAGAGACGAACTTATCGTCCATCTTCCATCGTCCATCTTCCTTCGTCAAGGCCAACAGGCAGGGTAGCAAACTACGCCCAATATGAAGATTATCACCCGTTTATAAAAAAACAGTTGCGCAAACTAACTGATTTTATAACTTCAGTTGCTGGCGAGGGCCTGCAGTTCAAAATCTGTGTTGACTCTGCACCATTGGTCGAAAGGGCATTGGCCGCCAGGGCCGGCCTGGGCTTCATCGGAAAAAATCATATGCTAATCAATCCCACACTCGGCCCGCAAATTTTTTTAGGCGAAATAATAACGACTCTTATGCTACAAACCGATGGGCCAATCACAAACAACTGTTCAAACTGCAATAAGTGTATCGATGCCTGTCCGACAGGCGCCTTGAGGACCGACGGGCAATTTGACGCCAATAAGTGTATCAGCTATTTGACAATAGAATACAAAGGCCGAATACCTCCCGATTTGGCCGAAAAAATTGGTGCTCGGCTCTTCGGCTGTGATGAATGTGTTCTCGCCTGTCCCTACCAGGAAGATGCACCCGTATGCAGGAATAAGCAGTTCAAATTCTATAGTGACAGAGGGAGACTTGACCTGCACGAGATTTTGGCTTTAAGTAGGGGCAGGCCCGCGTGCCTGCCCTATAACTTCGATGCCCGATTTGCTGATTCTACAATTAAACGCTCAAGCCTTGACCGCTTAAAAAGAAACGCCCAAATCTGCCTTGCTAATGTAACCAACCCCAAGCATTAGCCCAGATATTTCATTCCAGCACGCCGGAAGGCGTGGGATGCAAAGCAATACAGGTGAATTCGCATCTGGAAGTTTGACCAGAACCCAAGCTGAAGACACCACAGTAATTTGAGGTGCAGGTCTGAACAGGAGAGAGTGACTTTTCCAGAATCCGCACAAGTCTATTAATTGAGACTCCTCATTTGATACCACTCAGCTACGCTGCTGAGTTTCATTTTAACTGAGATTTCTCATTTAAGCTTGATTTCCCAGTAACTAATAGTCAATCTTCGCAACTTTGTAGCCAATATTGAGACAAGATGGCAAAGTCCTTTAGATTAACCTCATTGTTCCGATTGATGTCAGCTCCATCGCACCAGTTCGAACCGCTACAATTGAGGTCGAGCCACTGAGATATAAATACTTGCAAGTCTAAGAAACAGACGTGATTGTTGCTGTCGAAATCGCCTGCCAATCCAGTCTTGAATTGCCAAACTGGCCCTGGCATCTGGCCACCGGTTGTTTTACCAACAACCTGCCAGTGATATGTAGTGCAGGAATTGAGCATCATTCCGTCAAGAGGCGTTGGGTCGCACACCGGTTCAGCCAGATCGGTGGCAATCAGTGTTGAGGGTGGATTATCCATTCCGAAATATACATCATGGAATACGGCATCTTCTCCTGGAATCCAGGTAAGGATGGTATTGATATCCACTTGCCCAGCCCCAGAGCACGGGTCCGGGCTGCTTGGTTCAAGTGCTGGGCCAGTCGTAAAACGCCACACTGGTCCGACTGTTGTCCTCTCTGTAGCATCAGTTATTGTGACGTACCATTCGTATTCCGTATACGGCGAAAGACATAGCCACTCTACAGAGGCATTCGTGCCATTAGGTACATCATTGACGCTGTCGATGATCGCAAATACATCTCCCATTGGAAAATCAAGGTCAAACTGGCTGTTCTCATCGGTCTCGTATTGATCTAACCACGGAGAATATGTCTCAATATAAACTCTGTCTTCTTCAGGCACAAAACGCATTATTCGTAACCACCCATTTCCACCATTGGACCGGCGCTGGTAACACGATAAAAGTTGATAAACGGGATGGCCGTTTACGATATCGGTCCTTAAAGCCTCCCCGACTGAGCCGTTGTGCCCGCAGAGCACAAACCACACGTTGTCATTAGGCACAACAAGCGCATCCCAGATATATTGGGTATCACTGCAGAATGAGACGGTACGTTCTCCGAATTCGTTGATAAACCCGTGGGTAACGATAATAGCCTTCCTATCAGCATATTCTTGCAGTACGAAATTTCCCCAATCAAGAACATCATTGCCATCGGGATCAGTCTTAGGGCAGAATTCGATGTGGAGAATTATATAATCTTCGCCTCCTGCCCTAAAGAGCTGGTAACTGCTGTCATTTTTGTTGCCATAATGGCCACCATACCAAGGTAAAACGCCTTCGTAGCGTGTGTAGGGGAAGTATTGGTTATAGAGAACAGTAGGCTGGTCATGGTTACCCGGTATCACAGCGTAAGGAACCACGGGCTCTGGTAAACAAGGGTCCCCAAGATTCAGTAACGCCGGGTCCAGCACACTCATACTCTCTCTTGCCCTATCCCATTCGACAACGCTGTCAGGATGCTCAACGATATCGCCTACGTGAGTCACGAAAACTATATTACGGGATCCATCGTTCACTTCATTTGCAATCCAGGATGTCTGTACAGTGAAGATTTCTGGGTAGGCATCTGAGTAACACTGTGTGTCAGGAATCACAATTATAGTGAAAGAATCTTCGGTTCCAGGAATACGCCGACCGTAGAAAGTAATATCCATAATGTCCTCATCAGGATCGCTTACCATTACCTCCAATAGCGGTGAGAGTGAAACGTTTGGTTCCCCATCCGCAGGGCCGATTAAAATTGGTGGGTATGGGCTGTGGTTAGGCTCATTGATTGTTATGGCCACTGTGTCACTGGCTTCAAATTCACCGTCGGTGGCTGATAGTATTAACTCGTAATATCCGATCGTCAAAAACGTCACACAGGGGTCTTCGACGAACACATTCGGATCGAATGACACCTCACCTGGGCCGGTTATCTTGGACCATTCCAACGCTAAAAACCCGTTCGGATCTCCCACCCCGTCATCCGTTACAGTCGCATCAAGCGAGACAGTGTGTTCTGGCCTGACCAAAACATGGTCACTACCTGCATCTACAGTTGGTGGCCGATTTCCTGACGGGTCGAATTTCTGCAACATAAACCCGTTTATGGGATAGGATTTATATTCACCACCTGGAGCGTCTTCTGACCTGATTGTGAAACTTCCATCAGCACCGGGCGAGATATCGTCCCAGCGAACTACATAGCCGGGACTACTGTTATCTCCTGGTTGAAGGATTGTAGTGTCCCTGGTAGTTACGAGATCTTCACTACTGTTGTTATTGGCATATACATGACCCAATATGGTAACGAGTGCTTCGCGGTATGGATAATGCTTCGCTCGTATGGCGGTTCCGACGAACGTGTATGTCATGTTTGGATCCAAGCCAGTAAACGTTATCTCTTGCGCCCAGCCGGGCGCAGACTCGGAATCAACTATATTTCCGGAAAAGTCCACTTTGCCGTCGAAAATCTCGTACGCATCGGTATTCGGGTCAGGGTTAGCGGCAGCACTGCCGCTGCTACCTAAGGTACCTACCATAGTAAAGGTCACCACGGGCATAGCATGGCTGCTGCCGGTTTCAAAATCCTTCAGCAGCCCGGTATAGTTATTGGTGTTACCAGTGTATATAGTCCATCTTGTGACATTATCATGTGTAAAACCCAGTGGATTCGTATGGCAGTCATTATAGGCGGTCCAGTTGACAGCTGCATGCGCCCCGCTCACAATCAGCACCGCCCCAACAACACCGAGTAGGATCATCAACTTTTCCCGTTCTATGTTGTTTATTGAGACCTTCTGCATCCTCGTCGACATCTCCGATTATAGGGCTGCTCAGCTACGCAGCTGACCCTCCTTTTCGTTAGTATACCAAATCTGTTTTGAAAATGCAAATTATCCCGGTCGTGTCTTCGCCAGGTTTCCTTCCAATATCACTGAAAAACTCGAATATTGCCTCTAAAACACATTATCGCAGCAATATTGTTCGAAACTTTGTCCGGCGTCAATTAAAGATTGCCTGTGATGACAATTATTTTTACCGTTTTTTTCATGGTCCTTTCATCATCTGATAAGTCCTTCTGAGATGCAAGTTTGCCTTTCGGTCGCTGGGCGTTTGTCCAGCCCCATGGTCAGGTTCGTAGGTGTCCTCGCGTGTCCCTATCAAGAAGATGCACCCGTATGCGGAAATAAGCAGTTCAAATTCTATAGTGACAGAGGGAGACTTGACCTGCACGAGATTCTAAGTAGGGGCAGGCCCGCGTGCCTGCCCTATAACTTCGATGCCAGATTTGCTGATTCTACAATTAAACGCTCAGGCCTTGACCGCTTAAAAAGAAACGCCCAAATTTGCCTTGCGAACATAACCAACCCTACCTGGCATTCTGAGCACAGCGAAAAATCTGGCCTTTAGCACCTAAAACGCACAAAAAAGGCCGAGTTGAACGAGCCCGGCCTTTTTGTGACATAAATCAATAATCAGGCTGCTTTATTAAATCCCGCCGTCAATCGTCCATCGGTCAGGCTGGCCAAAAACCGGACGGACGTAAGGATATGATTGCACAACAGATTTTACGCCATCTACTTCAATTTCATATTTGCATGGTACACGGAGACTATTATTCCTGTCAGAAGGCGTTGGTTTACCGATCGATACTATCCGTACAAATTTTTTCTTTCCAAGTTGTTTCTGCAGGAATTCTACTGGTATTCCCTGGTAGAGCTTACTCGCTTTTGCATAATCCCGAGCAATCAATGCCTCGAGGAACTGGCGGATCACTTCAACAGCGATTTCCTCGTCACTTAAGTTGCCTCGTGCCAAACCAACCTCCCGCGTGACCTGATCAATTCGCATCGCATCATCAGGAACTTGTTCAAGGGTAAACATTTTTTCCTCGATTGGCTGATTGTAGTCGTAATACTCCATTATACCCACATATTCATATTCACCGTCTTTTAACTGATAAGTCTCCATGGCTATAACAAGTTTGGTGGCCTGGTCAACGAACAAAACAAAACGTCGGTTGGGAGTTGAACTTTCAGGCAAATATGTTGCTGTTACCACAATCGGCTCCGCCTTATCGGAAGGTTCCTCAATCTCTAACTTTACTTTGCCTTGCTCCTCTCGTTCATGTAAGTGCTCGACAGCTAACCTTGGGTCAAGTTCTTCTATGAATTTGAGCATGTGAGCCGCGACACTTTTGTCCTTGATAGTGGCCAAAATGTTTTTCTTCTTGAGCCATACTTGTGCTTTGTTTTCTTTCCATACTATTACTTTGGCCCCATCTTCAGGGGCATCCCATTCCGGCATATGCATACGCACGTTTTTGACCTGTCCGTCCTCGTAAAATTCAATCCAGAACTCCTTCGGTTCGTCTTTGTCTGCTTTAAAGTCTCTCATGTGCAGGTACCGGACAGTGTGGTTGGCCTGAATTGTTTGCTCTAAGGCATAAGCAGGTGCAACTGATTTTTCCAAAAAGGTTAGTGACAATACCACCGCAATAACTATCACCGCCGCTGCGGCCACTTTTGTGATTCTACTTTTCATGATTTTTCTCCATAACTGCAATTGTTCATTAAGCTTACTGACTTTTCTTAACTTCAAACTCTGCTCTCGAAAAATTCGGTTTAAGACCTTATCTTCCAGCTTGCTCTCAGCTAAGACTTTGCCATTTGCAACCAGGCGGTTGTGAAGGCGGGTTACCTCTGCTAATTCATCCTGGCACACTGGGCATTCCTTCAAGTGTGATGCTATTGCCTGTTCTTGCGATTCGGTCAAAAGCCCTTCAACGTAGGCGACTAAATGTTCTTTACATTCTGCACAGTTCATTTTTGCACCTCACAATTTCTATCGCTTTTCTGCTGCAGCGATTTACGCAGCGCTGCATAAGCCCGCGAGAGCGTTTTTGTAACTGTCCCTAATGGCTTATCGAGCTGTTCAGCAACCTGGCTGCAGGAGTAACCGCCGTAATATCGAAGTAGAATAACTTTCCTGTGCGAATCAGGCAGTTCGCCAATTGCCTTCTCGAGACCATAATCCTGCGAGAGTTCCGGCGTCGGTATTTCTTTAGAGAATGAGCGGATGTTCTCTTGCTGGCGTCGGCGTTGTTCTTGCCTTTGCTGTTCTTTTGCCACGCGGTTGGCGATACCCAACAGCCAGGAAAAAAACGAGTCTGGTTTTTTAAGTTTTCCCAGGCCGAAATAGGCTCGTACAAGAGTCTCCTGGGCGGCTTCTTCAGCCCTGTCCCTGTTGCCCAGTTTACCGGCCAGATGAGCCAGCAGAACCGCCTGATAGCGTCTTATGAGATAACGAAAATCATCTGGCTGCCCGTCCAAACAACGCTCTATGTAGTATTTGTCAGTTGTACCCATAGGGACCTCAAAAACCTCTGAGAATTCGAATCCTCTACTATATAGTGCAGAATCAGCCGCTTTTGCGACAGAAAAAAATAAAGAAGAAGTGAGGAAATCGCAGCCAAGTTCCTCTGACCAGCAAAGATTGTCAATTTACAAGATTGTCTCCATCACTGGTTTGTGGTTGATAGTTATAGTTGCTCTGCTTACAATATATTACAATCGAAAAACAATGAAGGTAAAAAGCGGCGATAATGAAACTTGTTCTGTATAGTATAACTTGTCATAACTGCCCGGTAGAGCTGCGTGAAAAGGTCAGTTTCACCGATGAGCAGCGGCGGTTTATGCTGAAAAAAATGCACGCAGAAGATGGAATTGAAGAGGCCGTTATCCTTGATACCTGCAATCGGGCCGAGTTCTACCTCTATGCTAAAAACAGTTTCGATTGCAACCGGTTCTTGGCCGAGCTTATCGGCCAACTCCAGCCCGATGCAGTTGATACATGGAACAAATACAGCAGCCAAAAAACCGGCATTGATGTTGTCCGGCACCTTTTTGAGGTCGCTGCCGGCCTTGATTCCCAGATGGTCGGGGAAAACCAGATCCTATCGCAGGTAAAAGCCGCCTACACAGAATCCATTGATTGCAGAATGAGTAAATTCCTTTTTCACCGCCTCTTTCACACTGCCTTTCGCGTGGGAAAGGACGTACGCACAAAAACAAATATCAATGCCGGGGCAGTTTCTATAGCTTTGGCCGCCGTGGAATTCGCCAGGGGAAAAATCAATTTGCCCACTACTACAGCAATAGTGATAGGGGCCGGCGAAAATGCTGAGCTTGCTGCAAAGTACCTGCTCAAAGCAGGACTGTCGAATTTGATTATAGCAAATCGCAATGCCGAGAAAGCAGAAGCTATTGTCTCACGGCTTAAGA
>JAUWBI010000066.1 GCA_030601745.1 Phycisphaerae bacterium | reverse complement strand
AACCGGCCGGCTGCGCAACAGCGGCGAGAAAGTGGAGCTTTCAATGCCCGGCGATGTCGATGCCCAGGGTGTACGCCAGTATATTCGGATTGACAGGGTGAATTACAGCGATGGCTCGCATCCTGAAGATTGTCCCGGCGGAGTTGACCTCTGGCCCATCGAGGCGGACGGCAACGGCAAATCGCTTACACGGATTAACTCGAACCTTTACGGCAATGACGTAATCAACTGGGATGCAAATGAGCCAACACCCGGCGTCATCACCCCATAAATTCCTGAGGGAAAATATACGAGGTAAGTTCTAACTGCGTGAACCGTTATGAGGTCTCGACCCCATCACCGCGAGCCCCGCCTCTGCGGCCGGGGCCGGGGCGAGCCGCACCAGAGGGCATACGATGTTCCTTTCCCATCCCAGACGCCCACAATAGTTGCATTTTCAAGGCCGTTCTGGTATTTTATTGTAACATAAGCTCAGCGGCATAGCTCAATATAAGTTTGAGTGGAAAAGTCAGTAGCTGCTAATTTTCAAAAAGATTTTAGAAAGGATGAGAAAAATGAAACGCATTGAATCGGTCAAATGGTTGTTCGGAACGATAACTACCAAAAGAATCATTACCGTTGCATCAATAGCACTGCTGGCAGGTTGTGCCTCGACATCTACCGCGGACAGCACTAAGCAAGAAAAGTCAACGGTGCACCCCGCCCCTCCGAGGGGCTGGGTGAACAAATTAGTCATTCACGCGGATAAGGGCAAGGAAACAATTAGCAGGAATATTTACGGCCACTTTTCAGAGCACTTAGGCAGGTGTATCTATGACGGTTTCTGGGTCGGTGAGGAAAGTCCAATTCCGAACACACGTGGTATTCGCAACGACATAGTCGAGGCACTGAGACAAATTAAGATACCGGTTCTGCGTTGGCCGGGCGGGTGCTTCGCCGATGAGTATCATTGGAAAGACGGGATCGGCCCGCGTGAAAAACGTCCCACTATGATAAATACCCATTGGGGCGGTGTAACTGAGAACAACCATTTCGGCACACACGAGTTCCTTGATTTGTGTGAACAGTTAGGCTGCGAGCCGTATATATGCGGCAACGTGGGCAGCGGGACGGTGCTGGAGATGCAGCAGTGGGTGGAGTACATAACTTTTGACGGCAAAAGTCCGATGGCGGATTGGCGCCGCGAAAACGGGCGGGAGAAGCCCTGGAAGGTAAAGTACTGGGGCGTTGGTAATGAAAACTGGGGCTGCGGCGGCCGGATGCGTCCTGAATTCTATGCCGACCAGTATCGCCGGTACGCCACGTACCTGCGCAACTTCGGCGAGAACCGGCTTTTCAAGATAGCCTGCGGAGCCAGGCAATCAGATTACAACTGGACCGAGGTGCTGATGCGCGAGGTGGGCCGGCACATGAACGGGCTGGCTCCCCATTATTATTGCGGTTCAGGCAGGAAGAGCCGTTCGGCCACCCGCTTCGGTGAAGAAGACTGGTTTGCCCAGCTGGAAAGGGCACTGCGTATAAAGGAGATTATCGAAAAGCACTCGGCCATTATGGACAAGTACGACCCAAAGAAACGAGTGGAGATGATAGTAGACGAATGGGGCGCATGGCACGCGGTCGAGCCGGGAACCAATCCAAGATTTCTTTACCAGCAAAATTCTCTTCGCGATGCGCTTGTGGCCGGCCTTACCCTCAATATCTTCAACAATCACTGCGACCGCGTGAAGATGGCCAACATCGCTCAGACCGTCAATGTCCTGCAGGCGATGATTCTTACCAAAGGTGAGAAGATGATTCTGACGCCGACCTATCACGTCTTTGAAATGTACAAGGTTCACCACGATGCCAGGATGCTGCCTGTTGAGCTGCAGTGCAGCGATTATCAGTTCGGGAATAGTAAAATTCCGGGGTTGAATGTTTCGGCATCGAAAGACAAATCAGGCAAAATTCATATATCGCTTTGCAATCTGGACCCCAAAAACTCGGCCGAGATTGTTTGCGAACTTCAAGGGACCAGGGCTAAAAAAGTCTCCGGCCGTGTATTAACCGCTGATGCTATGACCACCCACAATACTTTTGATAACCCGGAAGCAATCAGCCCTGCTGCCTTCAATAACTTTAAGCTGAAAGGTGATATTTTAAGCGCAACGCTGCCGCCCAAGTCGGTAGTGGTTTTGCAAATTGAGTAATCCTATATTAGACCGTGACTGATTTAGAACATATTTCTCCGGTCCGCCATAGGCGGAATAAATCCGAACGCCGGATAACCGGATGCGTATTCGACATCAAGAAGTACGCCATACATGACGGCCCGGGTATCCGCACAACGGTGTTCTTCAAGGGCTGTCCATTGCAGTGTCAGTGGTGCCAGAATCCTGAAGGTTGGAGACGTTATCCGGAACACGGGCTGCGCAGAGGCCGATGTGTCGGATGCGGTCAATGCGTCGAGGTATGCACAGCGCAGGCAATTTCGCTTGTCGAAGACCAGCCTGTAACAGACGCAAGTAAATGTAACCTGTGCGGCGAATGCGTGAACGTCTGTGCGGCCGGTGCGCGGGAGATCATCGGGCAGGAAATGGCCGTTAGTGAGGTTATGGTTGAAATTAAAAAAGATGTCATTTTTTACGACCAGTCCGGCGGCGGTGTTACATTCTCCGGAGGCGAACCGCTGATGCAGCCGGATTTTCTGCTCGCGCTGCTGGAACAATGCCAGACTCAGGAAATCCACACGGCGGTGGATACGAGCTGTTACGCAAAGCCGGAGATTGTAGAAATGGTCAGTGAAAAAACCGACCTGTTTCTTTGCGACCTCAAACATATGGACAGTGATGTGCACGAACGTTTTACCGGCGTGGGAAATAATCTGATATTGGATAACATCAGGCGTCTCTCGGAGGCGGGCAAAAGAATCGTGATAAGAATCCCGGTCATTCCCGGCTTTAATGACGACCGGGCAAACATCGAAGCGACAGGCAAATTTGCGGCATCACTGCCGGGCGTCAGCAGAATGGACCTCCTACCCTACAACCGTGGCGGAAAAGAGAAATCGGCTCGACTCACGGCCGATGTCAAACTCATGCAAACCGAAACTCCCGACGAGGAAAAAATGAGCTCGATTGCAGAAAACCTTAACAATTACGGATTCGAAGTCAAGATAGGTGGTTAGTGATATGAACGAAAGAGTTGCAAAACTGCGTAAGCAAAGTGTTGAGACCAAACCGTACATCTCCACCGAGCGAGCGGAACTGATGACCGAGTTTTACAAGAGTGATATTCCCGTGCGCGAATCTGTTCCTCTCTGCCGTGCCCTGTCGTTCAAGTACCTCATGGAGAACAAAACCATTTGTATCAACGATGGCGAACTGATTGTGGGTGAGCGCGGCCCGGCCCCCAAGGCCACGCCGACTTACCCCGAGTTATGCTGTCATAGCCTGGAGGACCTGCGCATACTCAACACTCGCGAAAGAATTACCTTTGTGGTTACAGAAGAGGTCAGAAAAATTTACAAAGAGAAAATCATCCCCTTCTGGACCGGCAAAACTATGCGGGAAAAACTCTTCGGTGCGATGGACCAAAAGTGGCACCAGGCGTTCAAGGCGGGAGTGTTCACCGAATTTATGGAGCAGCGCGCTCCCGGCCATGCCATCCTTGACGACAAAATTTATCACAAGGGTATGCTGGACTTTAAGGAGACAATCGCAGAAAACCGAAAGAAACTCGACTATTTCAATGACGCTAGCGCCTACGAAAAAGACCAGGAATACCAGGCGATGGACATTTGTGCCGACGCCGTCATTATCTTCGCTCAGCGGCACGCCGAGAAGGCAAAGGAGCTTGCGCAGCAGGAGGCCGATCCCACTCGTCGGAGCAAACTGGAACAAATCGCCGAGGTTTGTTCACACGTGCCGGCCCATGCGCCGCGCAATTTCTGGGAAGCATTGCAGTCATACTGGTTCGTACACCTCTCCGTGATTACGGAATTGAATACCTGGGACTCCTTCAATCCAGGCCGCCTTGACCAGCACCTGCTGCCGTTCTATGAAAAGGGCCTGCAGGAAGGAACCTTAACGCCGCAGCACGCTAAAGAACTGCTGCAGTGTTTCTGGATAAAGTTCAACAATCAGCCCGCCCCGCCCAAAGTCGGAATCACCGAAGAACAAAGCGGAACCTACACCGACTTTGCACTGATTAACGTTGGCGGAATAACAGCGACCGACGGGGACGACGCCGTCAACGATATTTCGTATATGATATTGGACGTGGTCGAAGAGATGCGTCTGCCCCAGCCCAGCTCCTGCATTCAACTCAGCAAGAAGAATCCGGACCGGATCCTCAAGCGCGCCTGCGAGGTCATTCGTACCGGATTCGGTCAGCCTTCGGTGTTCAACACCGACGTCATCATCAAGGAAATGCTCCAGGACGGCAAGAGCATAACAGACGCACGCACCGGCGGTCCGAGCGGCTGTGTAACGGTCAGCTCGTTCGGCAAGGAAAGCTGCACCCTGACCGGCTACATAAATTGGCCCAAGATTTTCGAACTCGCCTGCAACAACGGCGTTGACCCGAACTCAGGCGAGCAGCTTGGCCCCCAAACCGGCGATGCCCGTCAATTCGTTTCTTATCAAGAGTTAATGGACGCCTACAAGAAACAACTCGGCTATTTTATTGACCTGAAAATCAAATTTAACAATGTTATCGAGCGCCTCTATGCCAATTACATGCCCGCACCCTTTATATCAATTCTGATGGATGACTGCATCGCCCGTGGACTCGACTACCACAACGGCGGCGCAAGATACAATCCAACCTATATCCAGGGCGTCGGCATCGGCACCGTAACCGATGCATTAGCAGCAGTCAAGTATCATGTTTTCGATAAGCAAAACATTGCTATTGATGAGTTACTGACGGCGATGCAGGCCAATTTTGAGGGACACGAACGTCTGCACCACACGCTGCTCGTACATAGCCCCAGGTATGGCAACGACGACGATTACGCAGACAGTATCGCCGAGGAAGTATTTAACGCCTATTACGAGCTGCTCAACGGCCGGCCCAACACCAAGGGCGGAAAGTATCGTGTCAACCTGCTGCCCACAACGGTACATATCTATTTCGGCTCGGTAACCGGAGCGCTGCCCAACGGCAGAAAAGCCGGCGAGCCGGTCTCCGAGGGTATCTCGCCCAGTCAGGGTGCCGATACCAAGGGGCCCACCGCTGTTATCAAGTCAGCCGCCAGAATTGACCACGCCCGCACCGGAGGAACCCTGCTAAATATGAAATTCAATCCGCAGGTACTCGCCGGCGATGGTATCGACAAACTTGCTCATCTGCTCAGAACCTACTTCAAGCTCGACGGCCATCATGTCCAGTTTAACGTTATTGACGCCGAAACACTGCGTAAAGCCCAGCAGAATCCGCAGCAGCATCGCGACCTGATTGTCAGGGTAGCCGGTTTCAGCGATTACTTTGTAGATGTGGGCCGAGACCTGCAAAACGAAATCATTACCCGCACCGAACAACAATCGTTTTAAGGCATTTGAACCCCGCTCATCCGATGGGCGGGGTGAACCGCTATGTGTACCAAGATTGTAGGGGCAGGCCCGTGTGCCTGCCCAGGGCTTACAGCCCTTTTTTCTCTTGGGCTTAACAAGGAGACAAAGTATGAAAATTTGTTCCGGCTTTAGATGGACAGCTCTTTGCTTTACTATGTCCGTTATGCTTTTTGGTTGTGGACCTAACGTAAGGGAAAAACAGTTGGAAAAGTTCATTACAGCTCATGTCGAAAAAATCGAACCCTTGACAACACAGGCGAATCTTGCCTATTGGGACGCCTCAACTACCGGCAAATCGGAAGATTATGATAAGCTCAGACAATTGCAACTTGGGATTCGGCGAATCTACAGCAATCCACAGGAGTATGCCTTCCTTAATGATATAAAAGAATCCGGACAGGTCAGGGACGCCAGACTGGCCCGACAATTGGATAAATTGTACTACGCTTATCTACAGAATCAGATTGAGCCCGAGCTGCTAAAAAAGCTCGTTGACCTGGACTCGAAAATTCAGGAAAAGTACAATACTTTTCGCGGCACCATAGACGGCAAACCGGTTACGATGAGTGACATCTATTTGATTTTAACGACGGAAAAAGATTGCCGCAAAAGGGAACTCGCCTGGAGGGCAAGCAAGCAGGCCGGTGTCGCGATTATCGACGATTTCATCGAATTGGTCAAGCTGCGCAACAAGGCGGCCCAAAAGCTTGGCTTTGACAGTTACCATACTCTTTCTATAGTCACGGGCGAGCAGAATGTAGAAGAGCTGGACAGTATCTTTGATGAGCTTTGTGAATTGACCAGCGAACCCTTTGCCCGATTAAAGGAGGATTTGGACCGCATCTTAGCGGACAGTTACGGCATCGCTTCTCGCGATTTGATGCCCTGGCACTATCACGACCCCTTCTTTCAAAGAACGCCTCTGGTGTATGACCAGGATTTGGATATCTATTACAGAGATGAGGACGTCAGGGAATTAGCGCAAGAATATTACGCTGGTATTGGATTGGGTGTGGACGATATCCTTGCCAGAAGCGATTTATATGACCGTGAAGGTAAATATCCACATGCTTTTAGCGAAGACGTGGACCGCCGGGGCGACGTTCGTATTTTGTGTAACCTTCAAAATACTGAACGCTGGATGGAGACCATATTACACGAATTGGGCCACGCGGTTTACAGCAAATACCACGACCGGAAAGAGCCCTGGTTGCTCAGAGAACCGGCCCACAGTTTTACCACGGAAGCCATTGCAATGTTTTTCGGCAGATTGAGCCGCAATGCCGCCTGGATGCAGGAGATGCTCGGTCTGTCAGAGAAAGAATCTGGCGGGCTCGCCGGAGAAATTGAAGAAGTCAGTGAAAAATACACGCAGTTTCAGCAGGTTCTTTTTGCCCGTTGGGCTATGGTTATGTACAACTTTGAAAAGCAGCTTTATGCCAATCCTGACCAGGATTTGAACAATCTGTGGTGGGAGCTGGTTGAGAAATATCAGTTGGTTAGACGACCTCCGGGGCCTGTTGATGCGGGCTGGGCTTCCAAGCTTCATTTCACCACTGCACCCTGCTATTATCACAATTATATGTTGGGCGAATTGCTGGCTTCCCAACTGCATTACCATATAGTTCACAAAGTTTTTAAGCTTGAATCGGATAAGGACGTCAGCTATGTCGGCGACAGAAAGCTCGGCGATTATCTGCGCAAAAAAGTCCTCGGCCCCGGTGCTCTTTATCACTGGAACGATATGATAACACGAGCAACCGGCGAGCCACTAACACCAAAATACTTCGTTAATCAGTTCATAAAATGAGGCAGAGATGACTTACTTAATTGCCATATTTGTGTATTTATTTATCTTGGCCGGTATCGGGATTTACAAATCCCGACAGGTCAAAACCCAGGCTGATTTTGCAGTGGCCGGCAGGACACTTTCACCCTGGATAATGGTCTGTACAATGCTGGCCGTGTGGATCGGCACCGGCTCAATCGTGGGAAATGCCGGAAAAACCTATGAAGTCGGCATGGCGGCCTTTTTCCTGCCTCTGGGAACCTTCGTCGGGATGATTCTGCTTTCCTTTATCGCCACGCGGGCCCGGAATATTGAGGCCCTTTCGGTACCTGAAATTATCGGCAGACGATTCGGCAATACTGCCCGCTTATTAGCTGTGGTCGCGCTAGTGATTGCCTATATGGTGATTGTCAGCTATCAGTTTAACGCGGGCGGCATGGTGCTGGAGGTGATAACGGGTAAGAAAGAAAAAGTGGTTTTGGGACTTGAAAACAAACTCACTAAGAATCAGGTTCGTAAAGGATATTTCCATTATGAACCTCCGAAAGATTGGACCGGAACCACAGAAATCAAATTTCATGTAAAAAGCAAAGACTCGGACAAATGGTCCGAGACGCCGGAAATCTTTACCGTCAAAGTCGTTAAGTCAACCGAAATTATCGAAGTAAAGAAGACCCTCAGCAATAACATTGAAGAACTGGAGGGACAAATTCAAGAGGACCAGGCACCCTCCGAAAAAGATACAACCATGCTCCGCCGGCTGCAGAACACCAGCGTGATTAAAGAAAATACCTTTACCCGAGTTATAATAGAAGGATACGACGACGGCTTTAAGAAGCAAGACGGAATATACCGATTAGCCACAATACCGAAAGAGGGTGAAATTTATCTGCACGAACCGGTACTTACGGCCCATAGGGCGACCATTATCGCCGCGGTTTTCATCATTGCTTATACGATGCTGGCGGGGCTGTTAAGCTTGGCGTTTGCAGATATTGTTACCGGGATAATTATTACAGTTACCCTGTTGATTGCGTTTCCGGTACTGCTGATTAATACGGGAGGTTTTAGCGGGATGCTGGAGGCGTACACGGCGATGGGAGATCGACCGGACCACATGAGTTTGCTGGGTGTCTTCAGTGCCGCCGATTATATTAATTTCCTGTTGCCGGTTTTTCTGCTGGTTCTGGGCGACGCCAACCAGTACCAGCGGATTTTCGCCAGCAAGAACGCCAGGGGTGCACGCACCGCCGTAATCGTTATGATTTTCCTGGCGCTGCTGGTCGAAGAATTGATCATCGCCGAAGCATGGTTCGCCGGGAGTATGACTCCCGACCCGGAAAACGGGCGCTACATTCTGATTTTCGCAGCCCGACATTTTATGCCCCAGGCGCTGGGGATTATTTTTATGATCACGGTAGTGGGTATTATCATCTCCACGGCGGATTCATTCCTGTTGGTTCCTTCGACCACCTTTATTAAGGATATCTACCTGAATTACATCAATCCCAGAGCTTCCGAGAAACGAATCGTCTTTATGAGCCGCTTAATGGTGCTGAGCTTTGGAATCATCGCCTGGCTGGTGTCACGGGTGTTCTCGGAATCTACCACGGTATTTGAAAAAGCATTGTATGCCTTTACCGTTTACGGCTCGGCGATTACTCCCTGCCTGGTGGCGGCTCTGCTCTGGAAAAGGGCCACAAAGGCAGGCGCAATTTCTTCAATCCTGGCCGGGACGGTGACCACACTTCTGTGGGAAGAAGTTATAAAAGTTCACTTGCCGGAAGAATTGGCAAAGCTGGATGCAGTACTGCCGGCAATCACCCTGTCGGTGTTTGCTCTAATTGTTGTCAGCCTGTTGACAAAGAAAAAATAAACCTCTGACGAGGACTAAAAAATGTTTCCAGCAAACGTGTATATTGAAAGAAGAAAACGATTAAGAAAGCAGGTTCAAACCGGGTTGATTCTTTTCTTAGGCAATGAAGAAAGCCCGATGAACTATCCGGACAATCAGTATTCTTTCCGCCAGGACAGTTCATTTCTATATTTCTTTGGGCTCGATTTTCCCTCTCTGGCCGCCGTTATCGACATCGACCAGGGCAAAGAGTATATCTTTGGCGATGATTTGACCGTTGATGATATTATCTGGGCGGGACCGCAACCGGCTTTAAGAGAAAAATGCCAAAAGGTCGGCATTTCCGAAACTGCTCCTCTCGACCAACTGCCGATGATATTGAAAAAAGCTGTTGAGCAAGAAAGAAAAATTCACTTTCTTCCCCAATATCGACCGGAAAATGCTTTGAAAATTGGACAATTATTGGGGATACAACCCGCAGCAATCCAGGACCGCATTTCAGTACCATTGATAAAGGATGTCGTGGCACAAAGGTCAATAAAAACCGAGGATGAAATTGCCGAGATTACCGCTGCCATCGACATTTCCTACGAAATGCAGACGATGGCGATGAAAATGTCAAAACCCGGTATATATGAAAGGGAAGTCGCCGGTGCAATGGAGGGGATTGCCTTGTCCCGCGGCTCTCGTCTTTCTTTTCCCACCATTTTCTCAATTCACGGAGAAACGCTCCACAATCACTATTACGGAAACCAAATGAAAGCCGGTGACGTCGCTGTCAACGATTCGGGTGCGGAATCCGCTCTTCACTACGCCAGTGACATCACCAGAACCATCCCGGTCGGCGGGAAATTCTCACAGAGACAAAAGGAAATCTACACCATTGTCCTGAACGCACAAGAAAAAGCGATTGAGGCCGTAAAGCCGGGCGTTGAATTCAGAGACATTCACCGTCTCGGCTGCACAGTTCTCGCATCGGGCCTAAAGGAGCTGGGATTGATGAAAGGCAACGTCGAAGAAGCCGTAGATGCAGGGGCCCATACATTGTTCTTTCAATGCGGATTAGGTCATATGATGGGGCTTGATGTCCACGATATGGAAGGCCTGGGCGAAGACTATGTCGGTTATACAGATACAATCAAAAGGAATCCCGAGTTTGGCTGGAGGTCTTTGAGGCTCGGCAAGGCACTCGAGGCGGATTTTGTAATAACGGTTGAACCGGGAATTTATTTTATCCCCGAATTGATTGACCGATGGAAGGCCAAGAAAAAAAACTCACAGTATATTAACTATGATGCGGTTGAAAAATACAGGGGTTTCGGTGGTATCAGAATAGAAGATGATGTTTTGGTGACAGAAAACAGCTATCGTGTGTTGGGCAGGAAAATACCGAAAACCATAGATGAAGTTGAAGATATGTCGTCCTGCTGATGAGATATCCCTGTCCCCCGAATTGGACTCTGAGTCCGCCGAGCGCCGACTATCGCTCCGTTTATTTACCGGCTTTTTTCAGGATTTCCATCAATTCGTCATCAGTCAATGTAATGGGGTTGCCTTTCATACTACTTGACTTTTGGGACTTCGCCACTACCGTTGGGAAATCTTGTTCTTTCAATCCAAACTCAGTTAGCGGCGGCACTTTTAACGCCTCGCAAAGCTCCTGCACCCATCGGACCCCATCGACTGCTTGCGCCGTGGCCGTTCCGGTCAAAAGCTGGGCTATCTCATCATACCGGGCCAATGCCACCCCCGCTGCTTCGCTTTTGCGAAGCAAAACGGCGGGGGCTGCGCGTCTCTGCAACGCCTGCACATTGGCTTCGCAAACAAACGGCAAAAGCCGGGCGCATATAACGCCGTGCGGAGCGGAAATCATCCCACCCAACGGGCCGGCGAAACCATGCACTGCCCCTAATTTCGCGTTGGCCAGGCCTAATCCACCAAAGAGACTTGCTATGGCCATGTCCTCACGAGCGGCCCGGTTGTTACCATTTTCATAAGCTTGTCGTAAAGAACGCCCGGCTCGCCTCAAACCCTCTCGGCAGATACCATCTGTCAGTGCGTTTGCTTTGTTGGAAACATAAACTTCCATAAGCTGGGTGAGCGCGTCCAAACCGGTGCTGGCGGTTATAGATGGCGGCATCGAATGGGTTAGTACAGGGTCAACCACAGCCAGACGAGGCAGCAACAATGGACTACGCATACTCACCTTGACCTGATGGTCAGGCACACCGAGCACTGCGTTGCGCGTAACCTCAGCGCCTGTTCCCGCTGTGGTTGGAATTGCGATGTGGGGTACGGGACTGCGGGCCAGTGGCTTACCACGACCGACAACCTCCAGATAGTCCTCCAGTTCCCCGCTATTGGTCAGCATCGCTGCAATCACTTTACCGCTATCCAGGGCGCTTCCGCCGCCAACGCTGATAACCAAATCACTTTTGGCCTGACGGGCCTGTTCCACACCCGCCTTTGCTATTGTCGTGGTCGGCTCACCAGGCACGTTAAACGTAACATATTTTATTCCCTGCTTGTTCAGTTGTTCAAGAAGCGGCTCGGCCCGCTGGCACGTACGGCCCGTAACAACAAAAGCACGGCTTCCCATCCCAACCGCTAAGGGCGCAACTTCCCGGATCGTCCCACCGCCGAAAATGATGCGCGTTGCGGTCGCAAATTCAAATCTCATAGTTCCTCTTGCTTAATGCCCCTGCTTTCGCAGGGGTAAACTTGTCCCCGCGAAGGCGGGGATGCTGCAACTAATCCCAGCCCTGTTCATCAGGAAAAACGTTAGTGTATTTAACACTTGTGCGTGGTTCAGCCATCATATCGGCCACAGTATCGCGCCATTTCTGATAGTGCGCCGTTTCCTTGTGCCGGGCCGGGTCATCCGAAGTTCGATAGACTTCCACCAGTACAAAACGCGTAGAATCATCTTGTTGTTGGATGACATCAAATCGGGCAATACCCGGTTCTTTTATGCTGTTGCGAGCGTTTTCAAGTGTGGCGGCCCGGAAGGCCTCAACCTGGTCAGGCTTAACACGGGCAAAAACATGGACTATTAACATAACATTCTCCTATGAATACGTAATGCAATTTAATTTTTCTCCTTGAACGATTTTCCGTCCGTTAGTCGTCAAATGCGGCAGCATTTTTTTGCCTTTGAAATTGGGTTTGATTGGGTTCGTATTGGGCTTGTTTTGGCTTTATATTGGCTTTAATTGGCTTTGTATTGGCTTTGATTGGGTTTGAATTGGGTTTGTTTTTACCAAGTGTCCAATCGCTTATATTTTCATAAGCCTTTTGTAAAAAGATACTTACATTCATTTGACTTTTTCGGAAATTGGCTTTGTTTGTTAAAAAAGAGCTGATTTGTAGAGGATTCTCTACATAAGTAGAGGGCAAGTTAGTGTAAAGTGAGCTAAAGTGCCTAAAGTGAACTAAAGTTGGATTCTCGATGCTCATGATTGGTAATTCCCCTAAGGTGCCTTATAGGCACGTAAATAATTAGTATATAACGCGTTGTGCGAGTTTTTTATAGCGATCTTTGTTTTTCGCTCGAAAACAGGCTTTCAATTTTATCAATTGGTATAAATACCAAAAAACACTCTTGTTTTCAGTCTCGAAACGACGATTTCAGAAACTCGCACAATACGTTAGTATATAGTATTTCGTATTTAGTATATAGCCGGTTGAGGCCGGGACGGCCAGCCCCAGTTAGATAACGCTTCGCTATCTCACGGGGTAAACGATTGTTTATTGGACACAGATTACAGATTGAAATTTTCATAACTTTGCCTATCTTGCCAAATGATGATTTTTGGTTGTTAAAAATGGTTCCCTGCCTAAGACATGCTGGGATTCGTATCTGCTGATACGAAAACGTGCGGTTCTCCGCTTGCTTGCCGCTCCCGGCGGCCTTCTTTCCCCCCTATTTTGTGTATTATACCAAATTTTGCCGATTTGTTCAATAAGAATCTAAAAAATTTAGCCACAGAGTGCACAGAGAACACAGAGAAAATAGCCACTAAGACACAAAGACACAAAGGCTTAAACCACGAATACCAATGGGCACAGGTGAACGCGAATTGACACGAATTTTAATCAAGGATTACGCGGATTTTCAGACAGGATAACAGGATTGATAAGATATATTAAACGCAGAGAACGCAACTTAGATGCAAATGGTTTGTCGAATTGCCCAAAATTAAGTGATAATGCAAGGATTTTGACGGTTGACTACACCGTTTCAGGGGACAGATGCTGCAAGTTTATCTGGATTTCTCGACTCTGCTGCAACAGATTTGAATCGACATCAACTTCAGTACTAATGAAACCTAAAACAATGAACGTCTTTAATTATCTATGAGCAGGACACCTTTCCAACAATCCCGCTGTCCCTAGTTTGCCTTTTTATCACAGAGACATTTGTACGCCTATACTACAGCTTACTAATTTCAGAATCAATTTGTCTCCTTACTTCAGGATCAGCCGATTCACAAGCTTCTTCATGAGTAGCAGTTAACTTTCTTCTCAATGAGTTAAAAATTGAGTAATCATAAATTTCCGCAATATGATGCCCTACATCTAAAACATCTTTTAGCACTTGTTCCTTCCTATCATCTTCTAGCTCATCCCAGACACTTGGCTGGATAAACCAATGATCTGATCCTCGCATCATCCAAGTCTCGGCCAGATTTAGACCAGGCAATCCAGTTTGCTGAAAAATTGCAATGTAATATTCAAGAAATTCTCTATTCTTCAACTCGACAGCAATATAAAATGCAGTTCTATCAACTAATGGCAAAATGTTTAGAATGGCATGAATTTCATGTTGAACGCCGTCTTTTTCAATGTGAAATGACCCACGCCCTGCTAGGGTGACAGGAATCTTATTAGAATCCTCAATCTTGTAAATATATAATGGATCATCTGAAAACCCATCGAAGAAAATAAATCTATATAGCGGTTCAAAAAAATTTGAGGTAAAGAAAGGAATATCTGAAGAAACCTTTTCAATCTCATCATTCATTGCGGCAAGATTCTTATCTTCAAAATCGAGAGTAATCGACTTTGGAAACGCCATGTTTGAAATCTTCTCACTCGACGCAGCATAAAAAAGTTCTGAAATCTTCTTCTTTCTA
Organism: Phycisphaerae bacterium; assembly: GCA_030601745.1. Lineage (GTDB taxonomy): Bacteria > Planctomycetota > Phycisphaerae > Sedimentisphaerales > Anaerobacaceae > JAUVYQ01. The sequence goes on along the minus strand of JAUWBI010000066.1, from coordinate 5,422 downwards.
AATTTCAAGTAGTGGTCTTTCATAGCAAGAAGTTGGGATAATTCACTTTTCTTTACTACAAGTTCTCTCGAAATTGTTCGGAAAATCTGTAACCGTACGGCTTCCTCAGAGTCAACATCTTTACTGTTCTCAAGAATGCTAAAAATACGTTCATGCTTTGAACAAAAGCCTGGGAAGGTTGAGGCCTGATTTATCCCTAATCTTGTCATTTCTAACTTTAAGGTCTTTTTGTTGAAAATTGGTGAATAAATATGATTACCTTCAGCAATTATCTTCAAAGAATGTGCCTTTTGGATGGTATGAGAATTGCGGACACTCCTGTTCTTGCACTCTGGAATAATGCATGTTCTTTTCTTTGGGAAAAGACCTTTAAATAAATACAGAAATGACTTTTTGTCAGATTCTCTTTCTAAAATATAATCATTATTTGTCTCATATTTAGTCATTACCTCATTTAAGGCTTCCTTCATTATTTTAAGTTCATGATCTGTATAAGTCCGGTTTAATTTGCCCATAATATTTTTGCGTATAACTGTGTTTATATGGTTCCGGAATTGCCCGACACACAATCACTATAACTGAACTGCAGCCACCGCTCAAGAGCAATTTCGCCAACAGAACTGACACACCAAAACGAGTGTAATTTGCGACCTATATGCAACCAGATTCTGGACAAATTTGCTAACTTTGGTGTTTATAACGACTTGTACGACAACAAAAACGGTTAGTAAGATCGTTGCCTAAGAACCTATCCCAATAACCCGCTCTATTGCCCCCGACAGACAAGCAAGTGAGCTAACATTCCCCTGCTGCGAGTCAAGGGGGGGCTCTCGGGGATAAACTCTGGGTAAACTCGGGGCCGGCTGCAAAGCCCGATGCCTGGCCCCCGACAGAAAAGCAAGTAAGCTAACATGGGGGGTAAACTAAGAAAAGCAAGTGAGCCGCCTTGGCCTCGAACTTTTCGCTCGGCCTCATAACGACCCGGTACTTTTGCTACGATTCTTCATAACAGTATTCCTTAAAACTGATGTACGGAAACCCTGCTAAGCTGGACACCAATCCTCTAAATTGGTTTTCATTATAACCATAACCGACGGTTACGGCAAACAACGAATGAGAGAGGAGAGACGAGGGATGAGGGACGATAAGCGTCCATCGTCCGTCGGCCGTCGAAAATTGTGCCCAGTGTATTATTGACAATCCCAGGCCGCGACGAGCAAAGACTTTATGGGAGTAAATAACTGCCAAATTGGCACACAGGAAAAAGATTGAGGAAATTGTAACTGCTTGTTATTACTACAATTAGAATTTTGATTTTTCGGGCACGCTGTTTGCTGCTTATTAAAGCGCCGACAATATCCGATAATCGGTATTCTGTCTGTATAAATGAGGATTTGGCTATGAAATTCGACAAATTCACCCTGAAGGCCCAGGAGGCATTAGCAACTGCCCAGCAGATTGCAATGGCTAAATCGCATACTGTTCTGTCGCCATTGCATTTGTTAAGCGCCGTCTGCGACGATGACAGCGGCGTTGTGGTTATGGTTTTGAAGAAGATAGGCGCCAATATTTCGCGGCTCAAAGAGATGACAGAAAGCGAACTTGGGCGACTGCCGCAAGGCAAAAGTAGTAATCAGATTATGCCTGACCCGGCCCTCAATCAGATTGTTCTCGATGCCCAGAACCGGGCCGACGCGATGGGTGACGAATATCTGAGTGTGGAGCATCTCTTTCTTTCGCTTGCTTCGGTGCAAAGCGATGCCAAAGAGATTTTACGGCTTAACTCGATTACGCCTGAACAGATTGAGAACGCTCTGAAAGAGATTCGTGGGCCGGAAAAGATAACCGACCAAACTCCGGAAGATAAATACAGGGCGCTGGAGCGTTACGGCATTGACCTTCTGGAGATGGCCCGAAAGGGGAAGCTTGACCCCGTTATCGGCAGGGACGAAGAAATCCGGCGATGTATGCAGGTGCTCAACCGCCGAACGAAAAATAATCCGGTACTAATCGGCGAGCCGGGCGTGGGCAAGACCGCAATTGTCGAAGGCCTCGCCCAGCGGATAATTGCAGGTGACGTCCCCACGGGTTTGAAGAATAAAAGAATCATCGCTTTGGATATGGGGGCGTTGATAGCGGGAACCAAATTCAGGGGCGAGTTTGAGGACCGGCTCAAAGCTGTGCTCAAGGAGGTCGTTGGCGCTGAGGGGCAAATAATACTGTTCATTGACGAGCTGCACACTGTTGTGGGTGCAGGCAAAGCTGAAGGCGCGGTCGATGCGGGCAACTTGCTAAAGCCGTCGCTTGCACGGGGCGAGCTGCGCTGTATCGGTGCGACTACGATTGACGAATATCGAAAGTATATGGAAAAAGACGCGGCGCTCGAGAGGCGTTTTCAGCCGATTTTGATTGACCCGCCGAGCGTTGAAGAAACCATAGCCATCCTTCGAGGTCTGAAGGACCGCTATGACACCCACCACGGCGTCCGCATTACGGATTCCGCGCTTGTGGCGGCTGCGACTCTGTCAAATCGCTACATTTCCGACCGATGGCTGCCGGACAAGGCGATAGATTTGGTTGACGAGTCGGCTTCGAAATTGAGAATCGAGAATGATTCGCTGCCTGCCGAGCTGGATACTATTCGCAGGAAGATTGTTCAGCTTCAAATCGAACGCCAGGCACTAAAAAAAGAAACCGACAAAGCAAGCAAAGAACGATTAAAAAATACCGAAAAGCAGTTGGCCGAGTTGAAACAACGGGACAAAGAGCTTACGACACAGTGGGAAAGTGCGAGAGGTGACATCGACCAGATAAAACAGCTGAAAGAAAAAATAGAAGAGGCCCAAAACCAGTTTGAAAACGCCCAGCGAAAAGGCGAATTGGAAGCCGCTGCTCGTCTGAAATACGGCACAATAGCAGATTTGAAAAAAGAGCTTAACGAAAAAGAGACGCAACTTTCCAAATCCGACAGGGCCATAATCCAGAACGAAGTAACCGAAGAGCACATCGCTGAAGTTGTATCCAAATGGACCGGGATACCGGTTGCGAGATTGTTGAGCGGTGAGCGGGAGCGTCTAATGAAGATGGCCGAGGCCATCGCCGAAAGAGTGGTCGGGCAGGATGAGGCGGTTACGGCACTTTGCAATGCAGTTCGCAGGAGCCGGTCGGGATTAGGCGACCCCAACCGGCCGATAGGGACATTTCTATTTCTCGGGCCGACGGGCGTGGGCAAGACCGAGCTTTCCAAGGCGCTTGCAGATTTTCTGTTTAACGACCCGGCCGCTATGATTCGGATTGATATGAGTGAGTTTATGGAGCAGCATTCCGTCGCTCGGCTAATCGGCTCGCCGCCCGGCTATGTCGGTTACGAGGAAGGCGGACGATTGACCGAGGCTGTTCGCCGCAAGCCATATTCGGTGATTTTGCTCGATGAGATTGAAAAGGGCCATCCGGACGTCTTCAATGTGCTGCTGCAGGTTTTCGACGATGGCCGATTGACCGATGGAAAAGGCCGAACCGTCGATTTCAAGAACACCGTTATCATTATGACCAGCAATATTGCCAGCCAGCAGATTCAGCAGCTCACCGAAGAATCCGGTGCCGACTGGGAAATCGAGGCCCACGTCAAAGATGCGCTCAAACAGCTCTTTAAGCCGGAGTTTTTGAATCGGGTCGATGAGATAATCGTTTTCCATATGCTGACAAAGGACGATTTAAGAAAGATTGTCGATATCCAGCTCAATTACCTCAGGGGACGTCTGAGTGCACGCAAGATTGGAATTGAATTCACCGATAACGCCCGTAAGCTGATTATGGACGAGGGCTATGACCTTGTCTTTGGTGCAAGGCCTTTGAAGCGGACGATTCAGCAGCGGCTGGAGAATCCACTTGCCGGTGAGCTTTTAGCCGGCAAATTCGCCGACGGCGACAAAATAAAAATCGACGCCGACGCCCACAAATTCACCTTCGAGAAAGTATAAACCTGGATTAAAAAGGTTTGACTCTGCCACATTTTTTGGTAAAATTGATATTGTCGATTATTTGTAAAATCGAGTCATAAAGATTTAAATATTCTTCATAGGGTTGTATATTATGGGACATTCGTGGGTTGATATCCAAATTAGTGATTTAGAAAGAAAACACTCTAAGAAAGTCAATGCTCTGGTTGATACCGGAGCAAGCTTAACTACTCTACCCAAAAAACTGGCAGACGAACTGGGCATTAAACCAACCAGTCAAGAGAAGGTTTCTACAGGAGCCGGAATTATAGAGGTCTCGAGAGGTGAAGCATGGATAAAGGTTAATGCTAAAGAAGGCCCGTTCAATGTCTGGATTTCTGATATAATAGATAAGGTGTTACTCGGCGTAGTTGTTTTAGAATCGTTTGGCTTTAAAGTGGACCCAACAACCGGGACACTCGAGGAAAAGCCATTGTTATTATATTGACTGGTTTACCAAGTGTTTAGGTGGTTTGAGTCTTTAGGATAGTCTCTTATGCCGGAGCGCACTGTTCAGCAGCGGCTGGAGAATCCGCTTGCCGGTGAGCTTTTAGCCGGCAAATTCACCGACGGCGACAAAATAAAAATCGACGCCGACGCCCACAAATTTACCTTCGAGAAAATAAAGACTGCATAAGCAAATTTCTACCCGATTGTTCTTAACTACAGCCCAAAAATTGTTTATCCTATTGAGAGAATCAGATTTTATACTATAGTTAAGGATTTCCGCAATGGATCGCAGAGAATTTATTAAATCAGTAGGCTTCGGCATCGCAGCATTTGCGCTGCCCGGATGTTCAGGCAGGACATTAGGTCACGGTTCAGGGTTTCCGAAGGAAGCCAAAGATAGCAAACTAAAGCCGAACTTTCTTTTCATCCTCGCCGATGATATGGGCTGGTCGCAATTGGGCTGCTACGGCAGCAACTTCTATGAAACGCCCAATATTGACCGGCTCGCCAGCGAAGGGATGAGATTTACTGATGCATACGCCGCATGCTCGGTCTGCTCGCCAACCCGCGCGTCCATTTTAACCGGCAGATACCCCGCCCGTCTGCACCTGACCGATTTTATTGCGGGCGGTAATTATCCATACGAGAAACTCAAGCAGCCGAAATGGCAAAAATACCTTCCGCTGGAAGAGATAACAATTGCGGAAGTCCTCAAGCCAGCGGGCTATACCACCGCCAGTTTCGGAAAGTGGCATCTCAGCATCGCCAAGAAGCCGCCGGAGTCTCTGCCCTACAATCCCAACAAGCAGGGCTTCGATGAATTAATTGTTACATACAAACCGGCTTCCAGTCACGACCCCGAAAGCGATGCTCACAATGTTGAACTGATTACCAAAAAGTCGCTGGAGTTTCTGGAAACCAATAAAGATAAGCCATTTTTCCTGTATGTCCCCCACAATACCATACACAGTCCG
>JAUWBI010000037.1 GCA_030601745.1 Phycisphaerae bacterium | reverse complement strand
TTTGACCCGGTTCAGTGCGGGCATCAATATCGCCATCAATATCGCAATAATGGCAATCACCACCAGAAGCTCTACTAACGTAAAGGCCGTTAGAAATTTTTTACCTGCCCCATTAGAAATCTTTATTTCTGACGTGGTGAACACTCCTGGCTTGTCCATAATGATAGTTTTTCCTTCCACTTCAAAAATGAATTTTCAAAAATTACTGCTTACCCTTTGCAACTTATTTATTTTACCACACAACCCTCCACAACTCAAGCAATAAGCTGCCACTTTTCAGCCTGGCGATGCCGGCGAAGCTATCAAGAAGATTGAAGAAGCAACGGCGATTATCTATTAGCCCCGCACATATCAGGCGTGAGCCCAGTAAGGGCAACGACTAACTCATGGGGTGAGCCCAAGCTCAATAGCACAATGACAAGCATCAATTGAGCAGCGACAGAGCAGTAGTCTCTAATAGATGTCTTCTGAAAAATTTTCCATCCAATCCGGCCAGATACCCGACCAGCCGCCTGTATTGAACTTTCGGTGCCACTTCAATCTCCATAAGCCCTTGAGTCCAATTTTTCTGACAGACCAATCCAAAAAAACGCCATCTATACACCCATTGTGCCGGTCGATGCAGAAATGATGCATTTCCGCTTTAAAGCCGCTCCACTCACCATTCTTCTCGGGAGGTTCGATTCTGACATTGCCGATGTCATAGCCGGGCCCGCCTCCCCTCCACATGCTATCCAAAAACACCGGTATCCTGGATGCACCTTTAACATCAATCCTTCTCCAGTTCCATTTAGTTGGACGTCCCTGAATTTCTGTAACATTTGACGGCGGGTTATAAAGCCAGTTATTCATCCCATAGCTGCAGCGTTCCTTCGCTATGTCGGTTTCTCCTGCAACTCCTCCCATTTCGTAAGTCGCAAACGGCCCACCATACTTTTCCCCAGGCCGTGGCTGCGTGGCCATCGGGCAGAGGAGCAACTTTGCGCGCCTTCTCGTATTTATGTACGGGCGCAACGCTGTTATCCATTCACCACGATGCCATCCACCGTACCCTGTGGGAATAAGGCCTACACTGAAAGAGCCATCGTGCTCATCGGCATACATCGACCAGTAAAGGCCCCATTGGTGGAGGTTGGACTTACAAATGGCCTCTTTGGCCTGTGTCTTTACCTGCTGCAGTGCCGGCATCAATATCGCCATCAATATCGCAATAATGGCAATCACCACCAAAAGCTCTACTAACGTAAAGGCCGTTAGAAATCTTTTACCTGCCCGATTAGTAACCTTCATTTCTGACATGGCAAACCCCTTTCGTTTGTCCATAATGATACTCCTTCTGCACATTGTTATTACTTGACTTCTCACAATCCTGTCTTGCGAACCAAATAGCTCATAAGCCTTTGTTGAGCGTTCTGCAAGGCTGCTATCTGCCCCGGCGACGTGCTGCTTCCTCTCTGTCCTTTTCTGTCTGGCTATACCTGCACTTAGGACATCTGTCGGCAAAATCCATCGCACCAGCGGCACCTCTGCGGAAGATAAGCCCGCAGTCCGGGTTTCCGCATTTCACGACCTCAAAAAGACTTGGCTTGCCACATTTTTCGCAAACAATCAAGACAGGCCCCATGGACGCCGGACTCTGCCGTACTTGCTTTTGCACCTGCTCGAAGTACTTTTTCTTATCCATCTGATATGTCTGTCGACAGTCCGGATTGGCACATCTGACCCATACCAATTCACCTTCAAAAACATCGAGGTCCGAGCCTCCGGAAGTATCGTCGAATGTGTAAAGAATTAGAACAGCCAAACCCAGGCACACGACAATAATACCGACCATTGCAGATTTGGGCAGGCCCCCAAACCGAGCTTGCATTGCAAACGGGTAATTGACTTTTCGCTTGTCCTCGGCCATGCCAAAATCTCTAAAAGAATCGACTTAAATATCAATAATGTCCGCTTATTTTCCCACCGTCATCCCGGTCAAGCAGTAAAGTCCGGCGGTTTATTACTCAAGCTAAACGCCTAATTATGATAGACTGAAAACCGAAGATCAACTGAATTAGAACCGCACGCTTATATTGACTAAGGCTCTTTAAAACTACTCATCCAGTCGGGCCAGACCGGCGCGGGAGCAGATACGTTAAAACTACGGTGCCATTTCAATCTCCACAGTCCCTTAAGGCCGACCCTTCTGGTAGACCAGTCCAAAAAAAGGATGTTGACGGCGTTACCGTGTCGCGGGATGCAATAGAGGCGCATCTCATTGTTATACATGCCTGTTCGCGGCTGACCTTCATACTCCGGCGGCTCATCGGTATCGTTTGGCTGCGTATCAGGACGCAACCATGCGTCTCCCATGACCGGTATGTTATTGAGGCCTCTATTATTGGTATTTCTCCAGTAATCTTCGAGACTCCGGCCACCGCTGGTGTCGGGGCTATCATATATCCACTCGTTCAGGGCGTAACTGCCCCGACGTTTTCCACCCTGTTTAATAATAGCATACGTAGGCTGGGCCCCTTCATCTTCTGTTTTTGTGGTCATCGGGCAGTAGAGCAGCTCATCGACCCCGGCGTAATACTCCCGGACATAGTCCATCCAATCAGGACCCGGCATCTCACTAGGAAATGTGTCATCGTTTGCCTCTGTGTACATTGCCCAGACAAGACCCCACTCCTTCAGATTCGCCTGGCATATTATGGTCTTTGCCTGCTTTTTCACTCTCTGCAGGCTGGGCATCAATATCGCCATCAATATGGCAATAATGGCAATCACCACTAAAAGCTCTACCAACGTAAAGGCCGTTAGAAATCTTTTACCTGCCCGATTAGAAATCTTTATTTCTGACATGGCAAACCCTTTTTGTTTGTCCATAATGATAGTTTTTCCGTCCGTTTCTAAAATAAATTTTCAAAAATTACTGCTTATCTTTACAGCGTGGTTATTTTAGCATACAAACCCTCCGCAATTCACGCACTAAACGGCTGCTTTCAGCCCGTCGATGCCACCGAACAAAAATCAACAGGTACAAAAAATATGCTGGTTAAGGTTTAATTCGGCACTTTCCCCCACGCAGCCTTCCGCGCCCTGTATATATCCACATCGCCCGAACGCACCTTATGCTTCCACTCACTCGTGTTGTTCACATTAAATGTACGCGTCTCCGGGTTTTTCCACTTCCAGTATTCACTGTGTCCGTCTGCAAAAGACCAGTTCGCCCCGTTGCCGTGCCGGAGTGGAGGCTCATCCCACCATGCGTTTTCCGGATACTCAACACTCCAGCCACCCATCGGCGTGGCCCCGCTATCATCGACAAAAACGCACCTTTCGCCCGGCCCTTTAATCTTCATTCTTTTTTTAATCATCACCCCGCCATGAGGGACACAATTCATAGCATCAACCACGGAGTACGTGCGCACCTCTCCCACATAAGCGACCGGGCACCTGTAAAGATTTACGTTCTTGGCATACGGAAATAGCGCTCCGCCCCTGACAGCAATTTTTTGGTCTTCAACACTAACGTTGCCCCTGGGCCAATCTTTTAGTACCCAGGGAGTCTCGTTATAATGCGAGTCGTTAAACGGACGACCCTGGTTGTACATTGGAGTGTACTCTCTCGCATCGCCGTTAACAATCTTGTCGTCGTTCTCATCTGCATATAAAATCCACGCAAGCGTCAACTGCCTGAGATTGTTAAGGCAGACGGCCCGCTTGCCCTGCTCCTTGACCAGGTTCAGTGCCGGCATCAAAATCGCCATCAATATCGCAATAATGGCAATCACCACCAGGAGCTCCACTAACGTAAAGGCCTTTCGTTTGTCCATAATGATACCCTTTCCTTCTGTTTCTAAATAAATTTTCAAAAATTCCTGCTTATCTGAGCAACATAACTATTTTACCATACAATCCTCTGCAATTCAAGCAATAAACGGCTGCTTTCAGCCCGTCGATGCCGCCGAACAAAAATCAACAAACACAAAAAAACGCCTATGACTGCGACTGCGGCGTATATCCTACTACCAATTCCCGGCTTTCGGGCCCCACGCACCCTTCTGTGCCCTGCGAATGTCCTCATTGCCTTCCTGTCGCCCAGAGAAGGCCTTCCCCTTCAAGCCAAACTCTATGGTACGCCGGTCTTTCCACTTCCAGTATTCGCTGCGGCCGTCTGCATAAGAGACGTTCGTCCCCTCACCGTGTCGGACTGGCGGCGGGTCCCACCATTCCGGCGTGGTAGCATAATTGGTCCAAGCACCCAGGTGAGCATCACCTTTGCCGCCGTCATCAATAAAAACTATCCTGCGGGCCGTGTTGGTAATCTTCATTCTTTTTTTAAACATCACCCGAATGTCGTCCCAGCCTATACCATTCATAGCATCAACCATAGAGTAGGTGCGCAGCTCTCCCGGCCAACCGGTCGGGCACTTGTAAAGTTCTATGTTACTGCAAAATGGAAATAGCGCTCCGTCTAAGATGGCATTTCTTTTCTTGTCCATATCATTAGTGCGCCAGTCTCTGAGTACCCAGGGAAGTTCATGATAATGCGGATTGTTCTTGTCGTTCCATTCCTGCGGGTCGTCCGGATCCATATACTCCCCTGTATCGCCGTTAACGAGCTTGTCATCGTTCTCATCCGCATATACAATCCAGGCAAGCGTCAACTGCCTGAGATTGTTAAGGCAGACGGCCCGCTTGCCCTGCTCTTTGACCCGGTTCAGTGCGGGCATCAAAATCGCCATCAATATCGCAATAATGGCAATCACCACCAAAAGCTCTACTAAGGTAAAGGCCTTTCGTTTGTCCATAATGACGGTTTTTCCGTCCGTTTCTAAAATAAATCTTCAAAAATTACTGCTTATCTTTACAGCGTGGTTATTTTAGCATACAAACCCTCAGCAATTCACGCACTAAACGGCTGCTTTTGGTCCGTCGATGCCGCCGAACAAAAATCAACAACTACAAAAAATATGCCGGTCAAAGTTTAAAACGTATTCGCCGGCAATGTTCCCCACGCAGCCTTCCGCGCCCTGTATATATCCACATCGCCCGGACGCTTCACTTTCTTCCACTTTGGCTCGTTGTTCGGGTTAAATGTACGCGTCTCCGGGTTTTTCCACTTCCAGTATTCACTGTGTCCATCTGCAAAAGACCAGTTCGCCCCATCACCGTGCCGGAGTGGAGGCTCATCATGCCACGCGTTTTTCTCATAACGAACAGTCCAGCCATGCACGGAGGTGGCGTCGCTATCATCGACAAAAACGCACCTCTCGCCCGGCCCTTTAATCTTGCTTCTTTTTGTCAACACCATTGCCTCCGGCCCAGCACAATTCATAGCATCAACCACGGAGTACGTACGTATCTCTCCCACGTAGGCGACCGGGCACCTGTAAAGTTTTACGTTCTTGGTATACGGAAATAGCGCTCCGGCCCGGACAGCAATTATTTGGTCCGGGACACTTTTCCTTTCTAGGCCATCCTTCCAATCTTGTTCTACCCAAGCAGGCTTACCGTCTTCGCTATGACCTGCCGAGCCATTAACGAGCTTGTCATCGTTCTCATCCGCATACAAAATCCAGGCAAGTGTCAACTGCCTGAGGTTGTTAAGGCAGACGGCCCGCTTGCCGTGCTCTTTGGCCTGGTTCAGCGCCGGTATCAATATCGCCATCAATATCGCAATAATGGCAATCACCACTAAAAGCTCTACTAAGGTAAACCCCGTTAGAACTCTTTTACTTGCCCCATTAGAAATCTTGATTTCTGACGTGGTAAAGGCCTTTCGTTTGTCCATAATGATACCTTTTCCTGCTGTTTCTAAATAAATTTTCAAAAATTCCTGTTTATCTCTGCATTTTAACTATTTTACCACACAACCATCCACAGTTCAAGCAATAAATGGCTTTTTTTAGCCGGCCATAATACTGCTCATTTCGCCTTCTGCAGCATCCGAGACAGCAGTTTTATCAACTCTTCTGCACTGACTACCTCTGTACTCCAATCAGCAAAGATTACCCTGTACCTGCCATCGTCAAGTTTCCATTGCAGCAGCACTGCGTTACTATCCTGGGGGTCGATGCTATCGCCGTAATAGCAAACCTGCTTTCCCTGGTGGGCCAAATCCTCGTATTTTGCCCTACCAACCAAGACATTGCTTTTGCCGAGTCCTATCCCGCTCCGCCAATACTTTATGTCTTCGTATATACCACCGCCTGCCGCATCCCGGCCGCCAAGGAAGTGTGCGCACAAAAGTATCGTTATAATTATGACCGCCGCCGCGGTTAATTTATTTATCCTCAAATCTATCAGGATATTGATAGTGTCCATCCCGCCTTTGTGGTGGATAAGCCTGTGCGGAATCTGGTCCTTTATATCTTGAGCAAGAGCTGGGCGAACCGGCTCTGGCGTCGCATCCGCCAATTCATTCAATAATTTTTTTAGCTTTTCTTCTCTCATCACAACTCTGCCTTTTCAGAAACAACCTGCTTTCTTAAAGCTTTTAATGCCCTGTTCAGGCGGCTTTTGAAGGTTCCCTGCCTTATGCCTGCTACTTCTGCCGCTTCGGCAATGGTCAAGCGCTGCATATAATGTAAAACAACCGCCTGCCTCAATTTTTCGGGCAGCCGCACAACAGCATTTTTCAACTGGCCGAGCTGCTCATAATCTCCAATTCTGTCAGACGCGGCCTCGCTGCTCTGCGGCACATCAATGCCTTCGATACTGACCGCCCTGCCGGCCTTGTGCCTGCGCCAGTACAGCTTTGACACATTGGCTGCGATACGATACAGCCAGGCATTTAAGGCTTTTCCGTCTCTCAACCGTCCTATGTGCTGCCAGACCTGTAGAAAACTTTGCTGTGTCAAGTCTTCGCTGACCTGGCCATTATGGCCGAGTCTTCTCATAAACAAATATATCTGCTGATAGTATATATCAACAAGCTCGGCTGCGGCCGCCCGGTTGCCAGCCCTTATCCGAGCAGCAAGCGAATCGCGCCTTTGCTCCAGATGCTCTTTGTTGCTGTCAACGTCTCGCTGCCTACTTATAGGATGCGCAAAACCGACCTTCTGTTCCGTTAATTTTGCCTTTTTTTCCATTGTTTTAGCCCTACTTTGCTAAAAATGGAGTATACCTCATATCTGATTTTCCTGCAATATTAAAACCTGGAGTGTAAGGTGTTGGCAGACGTTAGCAGGACTGTGCAGCGAGCCAAACGTCGGCCCAAACTGCATCCGGATTATCCAAAGTCCATATCCGGCACCTCGCGGACGGATGGGTGTACGCGGAAGTAGTCTTGCGACTCAAAGCCGAATATGCCGGCGATGACGCTGCTCGGGAAGGTTTCGCACTTGTTGCGATAGTCGCGCACATTCCCGTTGAAGAAACGGCGTGCGGCCTGGATGCGGTCCTCCGTATTAACCAGCTCACGCTGGAGCTTCAGGAAATGCTGGTCCGCTTTCAGTTGAGGGTAGTTTTCCACGACCGCCAGAAGCTGTTGCAATGCGTTGACCAATTGGTTTTCGTCCGCGGCCTGCTCATGGGGAGCTCCCTGGCTGGCCAGGCACTGCGCACGCAGTTGAGTGACGCGCTCGAAGACCTCCTTTTCATGGGCGGCGTACCCTTTGACCGTGGCAACCAAATTGGGAATCAGGTCGTACCGCCGCTTCAGCTCCGTGTCGATGTTGCCCCAGGCGTCGCGAATGTGATTTCGCAAAGCCACAAGCGTATTGTAAGTCAGGACAACGTAAATGACCGGCAGCAAAAAGACAACCACGATTAGAATCAGCGGTTCCCACATAGTCACCTCTGGGAAAACAGATAGTCCGGTATGAGTGACCTGACAGTGATGAGTCGATTCAGATTCGGTTCTATCTGCTCCGGCGCTAACCGCCGACTGAATGAGATGGCCAATGAGTCGCCCTCAATCTCTATGGTCAGGTCGTTATTCGATAAGAGGTACTCAATCATACGGGCATTGCACACATCATAGGCGAACTTCTTGTCCGCAGAGCGGACACAGAACTTGCGGGAGAATTCGTGCGACTCGAAATCGATGTCATCATACCCGAATGCCTGGGCAATCTTCGAGAAGAATCCTTCTCTACCAATGACCAGCTCCGGAAAGGATGCCGACAAGTGCAGGATGAAGAAAGAGAAATAGTGGTGGTGGGTATGGCGGCGTCCCTTGGAGTCCGTGGAATGGGTTTCATAGTGGTAGTCGAACAGGGTCACGTCGTGGCCCTGGTAGTTGCCGGAGAGGATATTGAATGCGTAGCGATTCGACCCGGCCCGGAGTTTGTCCAGAAAACGATAACGCCGGGCCAGATCCCGATTCTTGTTAGGGTCGAAGCGCAGAACAAGCCTGGCCGCCAAAGTAGCCATGGCCTCGCGGCGTTTCCGAACGCTGAGGTAGCCCAGGACCAGCACGACGACAATGATGGCAACGACGCCAACGATAATCAGAGGTACCACTTTCTATGCCTCCTGTTCTGAGTCTTCTTATGTAGCTAAGTGTTGTATGCTGAAAGATTAGCATAAATCTTTACGATTGCAAGGGGTTCCCCAAGGAATACTGCTATGATGAGGTATGACCAAATAGCCTGTATGAATTTTCGGACAGGACGGGCCTCGCCCCTGCCGCAGGGGCAGGATGGGCGCATCGGTTTCTCGATTCCTCTATCTTCCTGCCGCCTTCTTAGCCTTGTCCAATGTCGCCCTGGCGCGGCGAAGCACATCTTTGTTGTCCGTGGCTCGTATTACCTTCTGCATAGCGTCGGCAACTTCGCGGGGCTTTTGCTGTACTATCTTCTCACTGATCGCCACGGCCGCAAAGCTCGCCTCGTTTTTGGTCGCCGGGTTGTCCAGGTGCGCCATTGCCATTGAGAGCGCCTCGGCCGCCGGCACTGTAGCCAGCACACCGAGCAGAAGCTTCTTTTCTTCGTTGCGCTGAACCAGGGGCAGGATCTCTTTGAATGCCGCCAGCTTCTTTTGGACGGTAACATCCTGCAACGGGATCAAGCGAATGGTCCCGCGCAGCGCCAGGATCCGGACCCTGCGATCCGTGGCCGTCCGTGTCAGTTCAAGCACGTCCGGCAGTGCATCGGCCGTCGGCCAGCCGCACAGAACGGAAATAGCCTCGCTGCTGATCTCGGCATTGGCGTCTTTAGTGGCGGTGCGAACCGCGTCGAGGGCCCTTGGGCCTTGGGCTACGCGGAGGACCCGCAGCAACGCGAGCTTCTGCGGTGCCGGCGCCTTGGCCAGCGCCGAGCAGAGTTGGTCAATGAAGGCCTCGGGCGTTGTACCGGCTGCAAGCGTCAAGGTCTCGCCTTCCTTGACCGTCCTGGTATGCGCAACCCCTGCCACCGTGTATTCCACCAGCAGTTGCTTGTGAATCCCGGGAGCCGGGTCGCCGAAGTTTGCATTGGACGCCGTGACGGAAAGCGAACCGGCCGCCACAATCTTGGCGACCTTTCTTGTGACGTCGGCCGAGCCCCCTTCGCCGATGGCGCCGTAGACGGCCCTGCGAATGGTGACTTTGCCGGCCGATGGTTTGGCCTCTCGCGTGCAGGTTGCCGACAACGCACGCTCTGCCGCCCGGATTTCCGACGAACTGCCGGCGTTGACCAGCAGTTCGACCAGCACCGGGAACTGTACTTCTCCGGCCAAGTCGCCTAATACTCTGATGCTCGCGGTGCGGACTGATTCATCGTCATCGCGGGTCGCCTTGAGCAGGGCCGACGAGACCTTGGTCATCCTGCGACGCTCAATCATTTCGAGAGCCTTCAGTTGGCGGTCTGTATCGCTGCTATTGAGCATCCTCATCACGGCGGCGTCGGCCTGACGGCCCGGCAGAGCAGCGAGGCCTTCCTGCGCCGCTTTCGAAATCTCACGGTCGGAATCGCCCAGCAGTTCCACCAACACGGGAACTGCAGCCCCATCACCAATATCAGGCATAGCCTTGATGGCCGCTATGCGAACGGGTTTTTCGCCGCTCTTAGCCGCAGCAAACAAGGCCGGTAACGCTTTTGCGTCGCCGCGCTTGCCGAGTGTCTGGATGACCAGGATTTTATTGTCGGCGGGCAGTTGCTTCAATTCAGCGGTCAACGCCTTGGTCACTTCGGGGCCCGGCAATTCCTGAGCGGCCTGAACGGCTGCGGAGAACATAATGTAGTCATCGCTGCGCAAATGCCGCCGTAGCAACCTCAAGTCGCCCTTCCGACGGGTGAGGATAGCGCCGCGCAGGCCACCGGCACGAACCTGGTGCGGCCCCTTGACGCTGCGCAATTGGTCGTAAATCGCTATGGCCACATCGCGCCGGCCTTCGGCGACCAACGCCTCGGCGCAGCGGAACAAGCCTTCACATACATCGAGCTGATTGGCGGCAGGAGCGTCCTTCAGGGCCTTTAGCAGCGAATTGGCGGCGGAATTGTTAGCGATGCTGCCCAAGGCCCGCGCCGTCGCCTGTGCCACGGCCGTGTCAGAACTCTTCAGCAGTTTCACCAGTTGCTTGGTCGCCTTGGTGTCGCGCCGAACACCGATACTGCCGATTACACCGACCAGCGGCCGGCCTTTGAGTTTGCCCAGCGCGTCGCGAAGGGCGTCGTCCACGGCCGGGTCCGGGATGGGCTCCAGTCCGTAGCGGGCCATGTGCGAGAGTTTTTCGTCACCGAGCAGCGCAGCTAATGGCGCAACGGCGTCTTTGGTGCCAATAACGGCCAGTTGACGGCAGGCATCGGCCTTTTCTTTGTGTGAGGCATCGGATTTAAGCACGGCAATCAATTTACCCTCGTGCTCCTTTGGTGGGATGGTTTGTCCGAACGACTGCACAGCCCCGGCCAGCAGCAACGCGATGAGCAGGGCAAAGTTTATCTTTGACTTTGACATGGTTCGATTTCCTTTAGGTTAAAGTTGGCCCTTAAATAATCCACGGCTCACGCATCGCACGCGAACGCAGCCGATTGGCTTCTGCATCGTTGATGAATTCCTCTTTGACCGGGTCGTAACGCAGGTCCCGTTTGAGCCACATGCAGATGTTGGCCGCGTGCACCGTGGTCATAGACCGGTGCATCATTTCCGGATTGGCCACGGGCTGGCGCCGCGACTTCACGCAGTCTAATAAATTGCGCACGTGGCTCATCGGGCGCTGTGTGCGGGCCTGGTAGTCACGGACCAGCTTCCGGAAGTCACTCATCATGGCCGGCGAGGAAACATCCGGTTTCGAATAACCGTCAGCCGCCGATACCCAGCCCTCGGTGCCTTCGTATCGGACGCCGCACGGGCCGCGCCAGCCGCCGCGCTGCAGAATCATCTTTATGCCGTTGGCGAAACGCGTGACCATTCCGTCGCCGCTCTCGTTCTTGACATACTGATACTCGACGGCCGAGGTGTTCGCCGCGCCGATACCCACCTGGCATTGGGCGAACGTGTGCGCGCCCCATTCGCCGATGCAACTGGTGTGGAAGTCGTAGTAGCCCCGCCAGCGGCCGCGTGTGTAGGCGGAGTTGTAAGGCCGCCAGGGACACGGGCCCAGCCACTGGTCCCAATCCACCTCTTCCTTGGGCGGTTCGGGTTCGGCGGGCAGCCAATCGTGCTTCAATTCGGCCGAATCCCACGGGGCAATGTGGGCGCGGACGGTGTGCACCTTGCCGAGCCGGCCGGTGCGAACCATCTCGTTGCAGAACGTGAAATTACCCTCGCTGAGCCGTTGCGTACCGGTCTGATAAATCCGCCGGTAGCGTCTCGCCGTTTCCACCACCGCCTGGCCTTCCGCGATGGTCATAGACGACGGCTTCTCGGAATAAACGTCCTTGCCCGCCCGCATCGCCATAATGGCAGCCAGCGAATGCCAGCGGTCGCCGGTGGCGATCAACAACGCGTCAATGTCCGTGCGCTCGGCCAGGAACTCCGGCGTGTTGTGGTATATGACGCAATCCTTGTTGCCGTACCGGGTGTCCACCATTTGCTTGACGGCCTCGGCACGTTTCTTCTGGGGGTCACACACTGCGACAAATTGCACGTCCTTCTCCGGCAGCATCCAGCGCAGGTCGTGCGAGCCGCGGTTGCCGATGCCGATCCCCCCCAGCACAATGCGCTCGCTGGGCGGAACGGCACCGTTCCGGCCCAACGCCGAGGCCGGAACAAAGTACGGCGCCGCAGCAAAAACTGCCGCGCGTTTCAAAAATGCTCGCCGCGTAAGATTAAAGCTCTTCTTTAACATAACAGTCTCCTAATTCATCTGCTGAGTTATGTTCACTAAAACCTGCCGTCTCGGGCAACAGCCCCGCTCCGGCCTCGGCTCGTCTTGGCGCAGCAAGCCATAGCCAGGCCTTCGCCGAGACGAGCCCCGCCTCTCCGAGGGGCGGGACGAGCCAAACCTGGTTGGCTAATTGGTCTTCGATCCTGAAAGCTGCGGATCATAGTTGGTCTGGCTCAAGATTCTACCCTTTTGAAGATGCCGCGCCAACACAATTCGAAAAAAACCAGTTCCTCCAAAGATTGAGGAAGTACCAGTCTCGGCAAGCCGAGACAGGCACATGAAGAATTGGCGTTTTTTTCTTGATTTGCAGCTTGAAAAGGATTATTTTGGCTTCAATCAGCCAGTCTCGGCAAGGCCGAGCCTTGACGGGAGGAGATAATGTGCAGTTTCCTGCTTGCTCTGGACGGCTCGGCTGGGCGAAGCGCTTCGCCGGAGCGCGGCGCTGCGGTGGATAATTCCTGATAGGTTTCACAGGAGGTAACAAGAATGGAGCCGGTCGTTGCCCATGGACAAGGTAAAAGCCTGTCTCGGCTTGGCCGAGCCAAGACGGGCCGGTGGCTGGCTGTGGTTGTGTGGTTTGTGGCGGGATTGACGGTCGCACTTTATGCCTGCACCCCCCTTCTTGCTCGTCGTGCTGCGCAGACGCAACAGGCTTTCGCAAGAAAGCAGGGAGACACAGGTGCGGCGCTCGTCTCGGCGAAGGCCGAGGCCGGAGCTGGGCAAACTCAGGCCAGGGATGATTCGATTCAGGCCGCTATTCAACAGGCCGGTAATGCCGACAACGATGAGCAGCGTTTAGACTATTTAAGAAAACTCCAGAAACAACCAGGCCTGGACGCGTCTCTCAGGGAAGACCTCGCTAAGCTCATCACTCAGATAGACCGCTGGTTGCACGAAGAACGATTGAGTTATTTTGGCCGAGAGGTAAGCCGCAAGAAGGACTTTGATTTCCAGATTCCCGAGAGTTCTCCGCTTTATCCGCTGACGTGGCTGTATCGCGGCAGAATGGTCATCTGGTACACGATGGAGTCCGGCGGCGTCTGGAGCATTGCCGAAAGGCGACGTGAATTCTTTGACATAGCACGGGGTTTTTTTGAGAAAGCCGCCCGGGCATTTCCCGAAAACAAGGTCGTCCGGATGTATCTCGGTCATCCCACCGGCCCGTACAAACACTACGAGGCCGTGTCAGGCGCACCTGAGTGGGCCGTTTATCAGCGAGAGGGACTGGAACGTCTGGTCGATATCATCGAGTGGTGGATTGACAACCGTATGCAGGAAAACGGAGAATACGGCGGCGGATGGGGCGACGACTGTGAGATGTGGCGGTGGTGGGTGCCGGTACTCATTGGATTCGATAGCCCGAAGATTACGCGGGCACAAGCGCGGTTTTCCGCAGCGCTGATGGCTCAGCCGCACATGAAGCCTGGTTACACAACCCGTATGACGGATGTAGAACATACGGCCGAAGATTCCGCCGACGTCATAACACCCATGATGCACCTCGACCCGGACAATGACCTCTGGCGCAAGCGTGCGCTTCGCCTAACCGAACTAATGGAGGTACTCTGGACCGGTCGAAACGAACGTGGTTTCCTGCAATTTAAGAGCACCTATTTCACCGCAAACAAGGTCGATACGAACCCAAAGCGTGCTTGCGACACCGTATATCACCCGAGGGCGGTTCAACCAACTCTGCTTTACTGGCAGCGGACGGGCGACGCGAATCTGACGAGGCTCTTTACCGCCTGGATGGATACCTGGGTTGATGCCGCAGCACGAACTGAACGTGGTAAGCCCGCCGGCATTCTCCCTACGGCAATCCACTGGCCCGACGGCAGGGTCGGCGGTTTGGGACCTGACTGGTGGGACCCCAGGAACCACGGTGAATATACACTGTACCTTTACCCAAGCGCGATGAGCCTGATGACCCACACGCTGTTACTGACCCATCACATCACAGGTAAGGCCAAATACCTTGAGCCAATCCGTTCCATGGCAAATGCTCGCCTCAAGTATCAAAGTCGCCCGCCGAAAAAGCAGGACATTCGGCTGAGCTCAGTCGAAGCCCCGGCTCCCGGAACTGAAGCCTGGTGCGCTTCGAAACTTGGCAGCATATCGAGTGTAATCGCCAAATACAGGTTTCTGACAGGCAACACCGAGTTCGACGAGCTCATAGCTAAGGAGAGAGCACCGTATGTGCGTTTTCGGCTCCATCGTGATCTCGGCCCGCTCGTCTCGGCGCTTCGCAACAACGCCAAGGCCTTGCGAGTTAATTTTGAAGGTTACACCAGCGAAGTCCGCTATACCGACCGCGTCCTGCGGTTCCCAGCGCTGTTCGGAGAGAACGGGATAGTGTCCGAGCCCCGTCCCCTGCCGCAGGGGCGGGGCGAGCCCGTTGCAACGATTCACAGCCCGAACCCATCGTTGCTTTATTCAACGGTAACCGGCGACCCGGGTAGTGCCGGGTACTTCCCACTCAACGCGGTCCGCTGGCTGACGCCGCCTCGTAACATTGCCGCGTTAGTCACCGAATCGGGACGCAACCAATTTACCGCAGAACTGTTCCACTTTGGCAGGGAAAAACGCTCGATGTCGGCTGAGTTCTACTTACTCGACCCGGGCAAGTATACACTTACCATTGCAACCGGGGATGGCGGAGGACAAAAGTCGTTAGTAACCGACGAATTTGTGGTCCAAGGCCGCCAGCCGCGTCGGAGACGCCGCGTCTCGACGGGCAGGACACGCGTCTCTTTCGAACTGCCGCCGCGCAAGCTCTGCGTGTTACACATCTGCTGCCGTTAGAGAGACAGGCCCGTCTTGGCTCGGCCAAGCCGAGACAGGCTCAATTGGAGCCATTCGGCCTGGGCGTGGTGATAAAGAGGTGGCAAACGATGAAAGCAATGAAATGGTTTCCCTCTCGCCGTGCTGCACACTTGGCGCAGCAGGTTATATGGTTCCTCGCCTTCTCAGTCTCATTATGTGAAGGCAAAGATTATCCGTATCGCTGGGTCTATGTCTCAAGGTCGCTCCGCAGCGATAATGATGTGGTGGATATAAAGAGCATAGTCAAAACCGCATCGGAGCACGGTCTAAACGGGATGGTTCTTGCCGCAGGGCTTGATAGGCTCGACCTGGCGCCCCCGGATTACTTCAGAAGACTGGATGAGGTAAAGCGAATCTGTAAGGAGCGCAGCATTGAAATTATCCCGATAGTTTTCTCCGTCGGATACGGAGGTTCTGTCCTCTCTCACGACAGGAACTTAGCGGCAGGAATCCCAGTGAAGGATGCTCTTTTTATTGTGGAGAACCGCAAGGCTCATCTCATCGCAGACTCTCCCGTCAGGGTCGTGAACGGGGGATTTGAGGAATATGACGGCAACCGCCTCATAGGATACAGGTTCCATGACAAACCCGGTGAGGTCTCATTTATAGACAATGACGTTTTCAAGAGCGGGGAAGCTGCCCTGAGGTTCGAGAACTTCGGAACATACGAGCACGGACACGCAAGGGTAATGCAGGAGGTCAAAGTACATCCGCACCGCTGTTATAGGTTGAACTGCTGGGTCAAGACGAAACAGCTTGAGCCGGGTGGCTGTTTCCGGATACAGGTCTTAAGCCCCGACGGACGTAACCTCGCCCCCTGGGACCCGCGAGTTCCATCTACTACCGACTGGCGGAAGGTTGTTATGGGTTTCAACAGCCTCAACTATGACAGAGTCAGGGTGTACGTTGGTGTCTGGGGTGGAAAATCAGGGCGGTTCTGGGTCGATGAGTTAAAGGTCGAGGAGGTCGGGCTTCTGAACGTGCTGAGGAGACGGGGGACACCCGTGACGGTGAGAAGCGAAAAGACGGGAGTGACTTACGAGGAAAGCAGGGATTACGCTGCGATAAAGGACCGGAAACTTAACTTCAGATTCGACCATAACCCTGCCATGATAGAGATGTTGCCCGGAAGCAGGATTAAGAATGGTGAGCGTCTTAGAGTCAGCTACTACCACGGGATGGCGATAAACAGAGGACAAGTGACAGTGTGCATGTCGGAGCCGAAAGTCTATGAAATCTGGAGGAAGCAAGCGGAGTTAATGCACGAACGCCTTGCCCCAAGCAAGTATCTGTTGAGCATGGATGAGATAAGAGCAGGAGGAGCATGCGAGGCGTGCAGGAAGCGCACAATGACGATGGGGCAAATACTCGGCGATTGCATAACGAAGCAGGTTAAGATAATCCGCAACGTGAACCCGAATGCTGAGGTTCTAATATGGTCCGACATGCTTGACCCGAACCACAATGCCCATGACAACTATTATCTTGTTGACGGCGACTTCACCAACTCCTGGAACTACGTACCCAAAGACCTCATCATCGTCTGCTGGTATTACAGGAAGCGTAACGAGAGTCTTAAGTTCTTTTCATCTTTGGACTTCAGGACTCTGGCGGGGGCTTATTACGATGGTGACACCCTTGACAACCCCAGGGGATGGCTCGAGGCTCTGGACCAAACCCCCAAGGCGTGTGGGATAATGTATACAACCTGGAGGAACAAATACGAGCTCCTTGCGCCATTTGGGGTTCTTGTGACCGGCCAAGGAAATCGAAAATAAGGTTGATGAAGCCCCCTTCTTGCTTTCGCCTGCCCCCGCGTCCCCCCCACTCTTGTCTTCGACAAGAAGACGTGGGGGGGCGGCGGGCAAGAAAGCAGGGGGCCCCTCTCACGCAGGTTTCATAGAAAAATCGTGAGCCGTTCTAACCCCACAAACGGAGTTAATACGGCAAACAGAGGGCAGAAGACAGAGGGCAGAAGACAGACAAATCTGACTTCTGACATCTGGCGTCGGCGTTTTGTGGTATTTTTCAGCAACTTCAGAAAAATCTTGTAAACCTTTGCGGGGTTTTTGACGTCTTAAATAATAGAAGAATCTAAGGCTGTCCTGGCCGGATAGCCCCTACGTCTACTCGCCGTGCTGCGCCCGTCGCAGCAGGCTTGTCGCAGACAAGCGTTGGGGCAAAAAGTGTCAGCCGCGTCGGAGACGCCGCGTCTCGACGGG
Organism: Phycisphaerae bacterium; assembly: GCA_030601745.1. Taxonomy (GTDB): domain Bacteria; phylum Planctomycetota; class Phycisphaerae; order Sedimentisphaerales; family Anaerobacaceae; genus JAUVYQ01. The sequence continues at coordinate 14,991 of JAUWBI010000037.1, read as the reverse complement.
AGCGAAATCAAGGTTCAAAGTTTGTAAATGTTTTGTAACAAAACCGGTTAAAGATTTTACATTCATTTTACTTTGTTATCAAGTGGTATTGTCGTATTGTTGATCAAGTCAATAACGAGTTTCACAAATGGTCAATGCAGAACGAAAAAAAATGGGAACTTTTCCGCGGCTCATCGGTCGGAAATATAACAAGAAAGTCAGTCTAAAAAAATGAACCAACCACAACAGAATCTATCATCCCAGCCGTTGCACAAAGTTTTTCCAGCTCTCCGTAAGGAGTCCATAGGACAAAACAGACCTTATTTAAGGAGGCCAAAGATGCAGAGGTTTATAGCTCTTATTTCATTAGCAGTCATAATTGGAGCATCTTCATCCATCGTGTTTGCCCAGGCAGATGCCGCAGCCGCCTTTGAGCAAGGCAGGGCTGCTTACGCCAGCGGCCAGTGGACTTCGGCGCGGGACTTATTTCTAAAGGCCTCACACACGGATACCAGGAATCCAGAAGTCTTTCTCTGGCTGGGCAAGGCCGAATACCAGCTTGGTGCGGTTAATAAAGCAATCGCCGCCTGGAAACGGACGCTCAAGCTGGCACCCGAGCAACCCTACGCCGCCAAGATGCTGGCCGTGCTGCGAGGCGAAGCGGTCGAGACCGACACGCGTATCAAGCTCATCGAAGTAATGCTCCAGGAAAGACTCTACAGGCCGGCGCTGAGCGAGTGTGCGAAACTGTTGGACGAAAAGGCACTCTCCGAGTTGCAACGGGCCAAGGCGATGACGCTGAAGGCCGACTTGCTCGTGCGAACTGGCAAGTACGCCGACGCCCAGAAGGTGCTGCAGGACCTGTTGGTGCTTTATCCCCAGCAGGCCGATCCGGCGCAAACGACGCTGTTGTTGGGCCAGGCGAAGCTCCGGGGCGATGAGAAGGCGGTTGCCGAAGGGCTGGTGTTGCTGAAGAAGGTGGTCGCCGACCATCCCGACACCCCAGCCGCGGCACTGGCTAAGTTCGAGCTGATTGCGTTCGAGCTTCGCCAGGGCATCAATGCGGTGCGGGCCGATGCCATGGCCCAGTGGCTGGCCGCCAACGGCGAGCACGAATTTGCCGATAGCGGCCGTCATATTCTGTTGGATGCCTATTTGAGTTTGACTCTTCAGGGCACTAAACCGACTGCCGAGTCCGATTTGAGCCCAACCGACGTCAAAGCCCTGACCTTGGCCGCCGAAATTTACGGACAAGACCTGCCGGTAGGAAAAGCGGATGCACTGACCAAGCAGCTCCTTGACCACTTGAAGAGGCACTATGTCAATCACGGGGCTCACACAGCGGCCGTCGAGGCGACGGAAACCTTGCTGGCGGCATCGCTGCCACGGCCGAGTCGCCTGTCGGTGCTGTATACGCTGAATCTCTCTAAGTATCATATCGGCATGAAGTGGCTCAAGGACCAAGCTCAAGCCGGCAAGCTACCTCAAGGCATTCGCCGCGGTCAATTACCCCAACCGCTGGCTGATGTTCTCGACGTTTACGAAACGATCCGCAAGCAGTATCCCGATGTGTCGATCTGGACCTATCATGCCGAGTTGGCCAAGCAGATCCGCTCTTTCGCCCCGAAGGTCCTTCCGGAGGCAGAATTCAAAGGGCTTAAGGGGCCGGACGCCTGGGCGCTGGACATTGCCTTGCCGGTGATTAAGGCCAATGCCGACGCTGCGGCCGTGAAATCGGCCATCAAGACGGTCCAGGCAATCATTGACGAACGCACGAAAGTCAACAAGCCGGGCTCGCGCAAGTTGGCGGTTGAGCTCAACGTCGAACTCCTTAACGCGATTTCGCCGTCGCACTCAAGCTGGTCGGGAGCGATGGTTTCCTATTACAACGTGGCGGGCAATTACGCGCACTATGTGTTCCAGGAGAATATCAAGACGGGACGCGCGGAAAAGAACGCGAAATTGTCCGAGCAGCAGAAGACGTTTCTGGCCATCCTGAAGAAGCAGGCAGAACACATGGCACATTCGCCGCACGTACTAATGCGACTCGCCGAGCACGTGAAACCCTGGGTCGAACACGGTCACTGGGCCGTGGCCGAGGAGGTGTACGCGGCGGTGGTGGACGCCCTGCCGGAGAAGGAGCGACGACTGGCAGAACTGGCGGTGGCCAATCTTTGGATAGAGCAGGTCATCCGCGAGCACCAGCGGCTGGTTGCCGCCGGGCTGACGGTGCCCCGAGAGTTGCATCCGACGCTGAAGAAGGCCCTGCTGCGTTGTCACCAGCTTCAGGCCGGGCTTGACCAGGAGCGTTCGATTCTGGCGCAAGTTCGCCAGGTTTGGAACAGTATTGTTGGTCACTACAAAAAACTTGAGTACTTTGATACCGCAGAACAAGCCATAAACGTCAGACCCTCTAAAATTATCGACGCCGCCGATGCCTATGCGGACTTGCAGCTTGCGAATCTAAAATTCGAGCTGGCACGGCGAGAGCTTAGCTTGCTGTTGAATCAGTACGACGGCACAGAGAAGATTAAGTTAATCCCGGCGTTTGAGACAGCAATCGAAGCCTATGTGAAGTTTATCTCCGAACGACCCTCCAGCGCTCTGCGCAGGCAGGCGGTGGCGGGTGTGTTCCAAATCGCGCGGGTTTTCGAAAAGCACAAGGCATACGATGTGGCAGTCAAAGTGTACAACGACTTCGCGGCATTTGCGGCGAAGGTAAAAGCACTGTCACAGGCGGCGCCAGGCTCCAGCAGTGTGGTTGAACGAGCTGCATTTGCTGCAGCGGCTGCGCTGGATGCCAAAGCTCGCCTGGCTCTGTCCAGGGAATTAGAGGGCCGGAAAGACCCCACGGTGGCCCCCCCTAAGATTAGCAGCGAATTCACCGCAGCCATCGAGGCCTACAAGAACTACATTAAGGCATATCCAAAAAGTGTACTGCTCGGTCAGGCGATTGAAAAGATTATGGCCGTTGCGCTGGAATACGCCAGGGTGGATGCCTGGGATGTGGCAGAGAGCATCTACGGCGAGCTGCTCGCCGAAGAGTTGGCTATTCGCCGTGTTGAACGGATAGAGTTCTGTCGCGGCTTGTGTCAGCTGGGCAAGGTGATACCTGAGCATGCCAAGCAAGTTCTGACCACCCTGACCTTGAAAGAAACACGTCGGCCGGTGGGCGCAGATGAAGCACACGCTTTAGCACAAGCCGTGAAGTTCGACGCACTCTCAACAGTCGGTGGTATAGCAGACCTTCCAGCGGGAGGAGCGCGCCCGGCAAGGCTTTCAAAAGACGTCTCATCTGCAGAATATGGGGGCGGTTATGGGGGTTGGCTGGTACCGGAAACAGCCGAGGACCTCAAAGTCAAGGATTCGCGGGTTCTGGCGGCCATTCGCCAGGAAGAAGTAAGCCGGGCAGCCCGTGTCGCCAAGCTTCGTGAGCAGCTTAGTTACAGGCCTGTGCAGCGGGTCCAACAAAAGCGAGCCGTAGTCAAGGCACCAGTTTTGTCTGACGCGGAAATCACTCGCCAGGAAGAAGCGCTCAACGCGGCCTACGAAATCTTCCAGGCAATCCGGAAGAAATACCCGCGTACCAGCACCGCCGAGCAGGCCCGCGGTGAGATCAAGGTCATGATTGACCACTGGCGGACAATCAGCCAGTGGCAGCGGGCAGCGCGGCTGGCAGAGCGATTCTTAAAAGACAATCCGACCGACAGGGAGCTTCCTGCGCTTCGTCTAAGTGTTGCCCGTGACTATTTGGCCTGGGCGGCCAAGCCGGTCGAGGACAAACCGTCCAAGCAGTTGATGCTCGGTGAGGTAGCGCAGCGGTTCACCAGGGCGCGTGATGAGCTGACCAGGGTCGTAACCAACTTTCCCAAGGAGCGAGCACTGCTGCAGCAAGCGCAGTGGGACATCGCGAACAGTTTCTTGACGCAGGCGCGCGTAGTTGATGCCTTCAGCGCCACATTAGCTCGCGGCCAGTATGTCCGCGCCGCCATGGAGTTACAGCGCCTGGCAGATGAATATTACGACCACCCCAAGATCGGCACGGTCCCGCAGATGCTATGGGACATCTCTGGCGAGCTGGCAAACAGGGGGTACTATGAGGAGGCCATTACGGTCTGGAATGACTTGATGATACGTTTCCCGACACATTCCCTGGCTCAGCAGGCGGCTCTGAGGACCGCGCAAACTTATCAAAACAATCTGGAGCAGCCGCTCCGGGCTGCCGAGGCCTACCAGGAAGTCAACGTTGCCCGTGGCGGGAAAGATACCGGCATCCAGAACGCGATTTACCAGATTGGTGTTCAGTTGAAGAACAAAAAACGCTGGGTCGAGGCGCTGCACGTGCTGGAGATGTTTGTGGACAGCTTTCCGCGTCATCCGCAGGCCGGTCAGGCCCTGACGATGATTGGTCAGGTTCACCAGACTAATGAGGCCTGGAAAGACGCCATCGCAGCCTACCGGCGCGTGATAACCGAGTTCCCCACCGGCAATTGGATCAAAGACGCCAAGTGGTCCATCGCCGAATGCACCATTAACCTGAGCCAGTGGCGAGAGGCAATGGATGGATATGAAGCTTACGTGCGCGATTACCCCGGCGAGGGTAAGGTGACAGAAGCCAAACGGCGGGTCGGTATCTTGAAGGACCTTGTGCGGTACCAGACGCTGGTGGACGAGAAGGGCCAGCGCAAGGCGTTTGATGCCCAGTATCAGATAGCGACGATAGTATTGAAGCAGTTGTCTAACCGCATCAAGGCAATAATCGAGTACCGCAAGGTGGCAGCAAATTGGTCTGACAGTCATCTGGCCGATGACGCCCTCTATGCCGTCGCCACAACTTACTTGGCCATGGGCGAAACGGATAAAGCCCGTGAGGCAGCGAGGGGCGTCGCGAAGCAGCACCCTGAGAGTCCACTGGCCGACGATGCCCTTTACCTGGTCGGGGCGAGCTACGAGGATGAGGCAAATAAGCTCGCTGCAGCAACGCGAGCCAAAACGGCCGAGGAAATCGAACTGGTTGCCCAGTCCAAGGCATATCAAAGGGTGCAAAGGGCGCGTGGAAAGCAGGTGAGTGAACAACGCAAACGCATCGAGTCTCTGAGAAAGGGCGGTGCTTACGAAGAGGCCGACTATGCAGAGGCGGGTGCCGCTGCAGCGCGGCAGATATTCACTGCGAGTAATGTCGCACTCGCCGCTGGAGGGGCTTTCCAAGTCGTTGAGGCCCTGACAGCCGCCCAGTTGGCCAATCGTCAGGACAAGATTAACGCTGCCCTGCGCAAGGCAGTTAGCGCATACGATGACGCATCCAAAGTGCCTGCCGGGGATAAAGCCGGGGATGCCCTGCTGAGAATGGCGACTATCTACGATGAACGATTGAAAGATTCGAGTGCCGCCATGGCCACCTGGCTGGAAATCGTAAGACAATTCAGCGGTACTGCCGTCGCAGAAAATGCAAGCTGGCGGATTGCCCAGTCCTACGAGCGCGAGGGTGAATACGCTAAGGCGATCGAAGCCTACAAGGCCTTCCTACGGAACTACCGTCGCAGCGCAAAGGCCAGCGACGCCCAGTTTGCCATCGCCGAGAACTACGAGCACCTGGGCCAGTGGGTCAACGCAATGGACGCATACACAAATTATATCAACAACTTCCCCAGTGGCCCGATGGTTCAAAAGGCACACGAACAAATTAACTGGATCAAAGCCTATAGGTTATGAAGCATACTTATGCGTGAAGCATGAAACGAGATACGATTAAGGAGATACGATTATGCGGACACACATTCTAATCGCGACGCTTGGCTTCTTTGCCTCTTGTTCACTTGTGCACTTTGCTCTTGCGGAGGCAGAGACCGATACGGTGCCGTCCAAAATCTCACCTGCGGACCCCTGCAGCCAGACGCAGGTGCAGGCAAACGCTGAAAAGCAATTCAAGGACGGACGCAAGGCCTTGTTTCAGGGCAAGTACCGCCTGGCCATTGACCTGCTTAAGAAGGCAGTTGAGGAGGACAAGACCAAGACCAGTTACCGGCTGCATCTGGCCCGGGCCTACTACTACGCCGGAAACGAAGAAGAAGCTGAAAAGCTGCTGGCGGATATCCTCAAAGAGACAGCCGACCACGTTGAAGGCGGACAATTGCTTGCCGAGATTTACGCAAAGCAGAAAAAATGGAAAGATGTGGCCAAGGTACTCGAGCCGTTGCTCAAGTACCGTCACGACTATCCTACTTACCACCTGCTGGCTGAGGCCAAGTACAATTTGAACGACTACGAGAAGGCCCGCAAGTACTTCGAAGAGGCCATCAAGTTGAATCCTGAGAGTGGTTCGGACCACTATCAACTTGGTAATATCTATCTGGCGAGCAATTCCTTCGCTCTGGCAGCCGAGTCTTACCAGTCAGCTCTGCGGCTTGGAGTGGACACCCCTGTTCTGCACTATAAGCTGGGCTCAGCATACTTCAACCTGCGGAACTACTTCGGCAAAATCTCGGTGGTTACGGTCAAAGCGGGTAAGACGGGCACGATAAGCGGCGACTGGTATTTGATCGAACCCGTGCCCGGCAAGACGGATGTCTTCCGTGCCGCACCGAAAGCTTGCGCCGTTTATCAAGTGGCCAAGGCCGTATCCGATGGTATCAAAGACAGTCCGGATATTCAGTTCTTATTCGCAAACATCTACCTCAACGCTCGTCGCTACAAGCAGGCGTACGAGATGTTCAAAAAGCTCGAGCCAACAATACCGAAGAAAGACAAAGCGCTATTTTATTATTATCATGCACAGTCGGCATTCGGCGTGCATCGATATGATGAGTATCTGGAGCTGTTGCGAAAAGCGATAAAGCTGGATGAGGCCACATACAGCAGCGCCCTGGTAGATGCTTATCTGAAAGTAGCCGACCGACACAATCAGGCTGGGCAGCTCGGCAAGTACATTCAGTTCCTGGCCAAGGCGGTGCAGGAAAGTCCTGAAACAGCGTCGCTGCATCTAAAGCTCGGCCACGCGTTCGAGGAGGCGCAGGAGTACGCCAAGGCGATTGCACAATGGCAGATGGTCCTGGATTTAGAGCCCGACCATCCCAAGCGAATGGAGCTGCTAAATCTCATCGGAAAATACCGAAAGCAACTGACTGAAAACAGAGGACAGAGGACAAAGGACAGAGGACAGATAATCTGACTTCTGACTTCTGACCCGCCGCCCCGACTCGCGTCGGGAGACGCGGGGGCTAGGCCAAGGAGGGACGGGGCTCGTCATATCACCCAACAGACACATTTATATCTACTTCCCTGCCATACACAATACACGACCGTTTTTCATTGAAAGGTAGAGCCGTCCGTTGGCTGCGGCCATACCGTCCCAAACCGGCACAGTTTCGAGTCTGTATCCGGCCAGTTTCCTGCCGTCCGAGGCGGAAGCCACGTGCAGCAAAGCACCCTTTTGTCCTTCAAGGGCATCGGTCTGTTCGCGAAGCTTCGAAGCTGCGCGGCGGGCATCAGGATTCTTGAATATCTCTTCTTCATCGATTATATCCGGTGGCCCGGCGATAAAGAGGGTTTTATCCGCCAGGACCATTGCACGGACGTAAAGCGGCGCTTCCCGCGACCAGTGGTAGACAGGCTTAGTGGCGGGAGCGGTCCTTGAACGCTGCTTCTTTTTCTGCAGCCGCGCCGCACGCTTCTCTGCCGGCTTTCGGGGCGCCGGCTTGATGAGTTCGGGTTCCCGAGCACTGGCGAATAGATGATATTCCATAGGCGTCGTCCATTTGTAGTATTGCGGCTTGCGGCCGTAACCATAGACGTTCGACTCATCAAGAACCAGCAGTCGCCCGGCAGGTGTGACTCGACCGGCACGAGGCCAGCCGCCGGCCCCCGAGGCAATACTCTTGCCAAATATCCAATAGGAGCGGTGTAACCACGAGCCGTCAAGCATGCCGGTTGAACAGAACAGATGACGTCCCTCGCCCAACTGATCGGTGACGTCCGTTGGGGCAATATGCTGGCGTACGCCGTTAAGGTCGAAACGCTGGGTCCGCATGTAAACATACTTGCCATCACTCGAGAGAACGTCCGGCAGGGCGGCAGGCATATTTAAACCCTTGACGTGCACTTGCAGATTCTCACCTGTTTTCGGGTCGCGGTCATCGAGAATGTTCTCGGATATTTTGTGACCCGTTTCCGGGTTAAGTCGCAACAAGCGCATGCCGCCGTCGAGGAACATTGACCGGCCCGCAACACAGTGAGCAATGCCATCCTGCACAAGCACGCATCCGTGAACCGGCCAAACTGATTCGAGCTGCTCAAAGGCCATCAGTCGGCGATCTACAGGCGCAGCGCGGAAGCGCCACACCAGTACTCCATCAGTGGCACGCAGACAGTAGACCCAGCCATCAGCAGAACCAAACAGCACTCGCCCCCGATAAATCGTAGGCGGCGAGTCTACCCGTCCTCCGGCTATGAAGCTCCAAAGTACTTTGCCATCCTTTGCATCGAGTGCATATACGGTGTGGGTATCTATCGAAGCTACGAAAACTTTGTTTTCCGCGACCACCACACTGCTGAGTTTGCCGCCCAGTTCTGTTTCCCAGGCTTGTTTCAACTCAGCGGGGACGTGTGCCTTTGTGAAGCTGCTGCGCTCCGCGTCATATCGATAAGTAGGCCAATCATTTATACTTTCGTTTTTTAGTTTTCGATAGGCAATCTTTCCGTATGCAGGCCCGCGTTCGAGTCTGTCGTCATCGGATACCCCTCTCGGGACTTTGCGGGTTTTGGACTCAGGCGCCAGGGCGTTGAATCCGTACAGCTTGGCATCAATATAGCAGGCGCAGGAATGTGGCGGTGCATAGACCAGGCCGTTGCAGGGCATTATGCCGTACAGACAGCCGCCTCGAACCCAATGATGTGTCGTCCAGTGTTTATTCTTGAAGTCAACGAATTCGATGCCGGTTCTCGATGGTAGAAGGTATCGGTCCGTCGCTTTGCTCCGATAGCATCTGTGATGGAACCAATAGGTCTGAACATCTGGTGCGAACTGGTTCTTAACCTCTCCAGTATGCAGGTCTCGTCCGGTGAATATGCCTGAATCCTTGCCGGCTGCGATTGCGCCGGCCCATACCAGTCCATCGATGACAAGAAGGTCCTCCGGAGAATTGTGTCCGGACCGGGGATGTTCAGACGTCCACAACGTCTTGCCGGTTTTTGCTGACAGCGCTGTCATCGACCTATTACCGCCTGAAAACAAGACAACGTCCTGGTATACGACTAACGTCGGCCCAAAATTCGTTGGGATAGGCGAGCGTACTGATACCGGCTCAGACCTCCACATTTGGTCGCTGGTTTTACGATTAAGGCAGACGACCTTTTCACCATCGTGGAATAGTACGCGCTGCTGGTCAGCCGCCAGCGTCAGTGGAACCACACTTTGCTCCTTGCTCCACAAAACATCGCCCGTATCAGCCTGGATGGCCAGGATGCGTCTTTCTCTCTCATCCCACGGCCACTCGTGCGCCACACGGCTTTTGGCTTGACCGATATTGTTGGTCGCGGGCCTGTATTCGTTGTAGTTCATAGGAGCATCGTTGACCATTAAGAACAGCACACCCTCGGAAGCAATCACTTCCTCAGTGGCGTTGGTGTCCTTGTAGGTCCGGATGGTCTTTCCGGTTGCTGCGTCAAGCGCTGTCAGCGGGGCCTGAAAACCAAGCGTGACATAAACCCTGTCCCCAACGGCTACCAGGCGGCGCGGCAAGTGGGCTGGTCCACTCTTAAAAGGCCACAGATGAGTATGCCACGATGGTATCGACCGTTTCCAGAGAATAGTGCCGTTGAACGCGTCCCGCGCAATGAGAGCCCGCTTCTGCGGCAACTGGATGATGGCGGTCGGGCCTTCGTCAAAGATGTAAAAGATGCGGCCATTGGCTGACACCAGCGCACTCATACTTGCCATACGGTCGTGATGCCGCGACCATCTTGGGCTTCCCACCCACTGCAGATGGCGGGGTGGGCCGACGACTAAATCTGCGGCGACGGCGTTGCCGGTTGCGTCATGCAGGTAATGCGTCCATTCGTCTATCTCTTTAGGACGAGGCTTGACCCGCTTGGTCCATTTGCCGGCCTTCTTAATGTAAGCCACGCCATTAGGTGCCAAGACTCGCATGACCTCATTCATTGAGACCTTGCCGAGGTTTTCCGACACGACGAGGTTCACGAGGTTATCAATGTACGGCAGGCGGTTACCTCTCAAGTGGTCGACCGACACTTTGCCATAAAGCTTGAGCCCCGCCCCTCTTTGGCCTCGCCCCTGCGGCAGCAGGGGCGGGGTGAGCGACCGGATGTTCTTACGGGCCTTTTCGATGTTCTTCGCATCTGCGTCCAGACCGTGGACAAGATAGCTGTCATTTGCGCGCAACGCGGCAGTGAGCCTCCCGTCGCCGCAACCGATGTGGACAATCAGACCTCCTTTAACACCGCTTGCGTCCAGGATTTGCACCGCTTGCTCACGTTCCGAGGAGGAACGTTGCTTCACGTTAGGGACACAAGGAGCGACCACCAACGCCAATACCAGAACAACCGTCGTGGCAAACCAGTTTATCTTTGTTCGTACAGTCATTACGAAACCTCCCTTCTATTTAATCCTTCTTGCCCATACACAGCACTTGACCGTCTCGGGTAGAGATGTACAACCGTCCATTGGCCGCAATCATACCGTCGAACACTGGTGGTGAGTCAAGCTTATACTCGCTGAGCCTCTTACCATCCACAGCCGACACCCCCCACAGCACAGCACCCTTTCTGCCCTCGAAGGCGGCATAGGGGTCTTTCGGATCAAAAACATCCGGAGCACCGGCCACGAACAAAGTATCGCCTGCTTTCACCATGGCACGGATTCGCACCGGCAGCCACTGCGTCCAGAGAGGCGGTTCCGCTCGCGTATAGCCAATCATTTTGTCCAGTCCAAAGGCCTCGCTTTCGAGCTTTCGTACCTGATTGCCGCGTGCGCGTGAATAGTCGGATTGAGGCAGCCATTTGACCGGCTCACGGGAGCCTTCCTCACCAACGATTTGCGGCTCGTTCGTATTCAGGTCGGCAAACAGCAGATAACCTTCCTTGCCCGGGAAGAACATCAGGCTGTGCACGTTGCGACGATAGAACACGCGGACGGCATAAGTCTTCTTATCGTCGACCACAAGGAGTTGTCCGGTCTTCGGGGCCTGGTTCGCTAACTGGAAGCCGGGCCATCGCTTCGAGTACATCCAGAACGTACGGTTGTACCAGGAGCCGTCCAACAGGCCGGCCGTCGAGAAGATATGCAGGCCCACGTCTTGAGCGCCTTTGCTCGACAAGACCTTCACTTCAATCTCCTCCAACTCGGGCGTCATCTTTTTCTGACGCATGTAGAGGAACCCGCCTTCGCTGACGAGGATGTCCGAGTTGGCCCCAAGGATGAAAAAGGCGAGATCGCGATCTTTGTCCACGTCTCGATGTGGTCCTTCCAACAGGCCCTTGTGGAGGATTTTTCCACTAACCAGATTGAGCCCATAGACGCGGATACCGCCGTCGAGATAGGTCGAACGTCCCGCTGTGAAGTAGGCCGCGCCCTTGTCGACCAGCACGCTGCCGTGGACCGGCCAGACTGACTCGACCTGGTCGAAGTAGGCCATGCGCCTATCGGTCGGTGCCGCGAGGAACCGCCACACAAGCTCACCGTCGGATACTCGAAGGCAATAGACGCGGCCGTCGGCCGACCCGAACAGGACCATGCCGCCTTGGATCGTCGGCGGGGAATCGATGCGTCCGCCGGCCGTGAAGTACCAGAGGACCTTGCCGCTTTCCCTGTCGAGCGCGTACACGGTATGGGCGTCCGAGCTGGCCACGAACACCTTGCCAAACCACGCCACGGGTGCCGTCAACGTGCCGCCCAAATCGGTTTTCCAAGCGACCGACACGTCAGGAGCCACGCCGACAGGCGTGGTGCCGCTGCGAGCTGCATCGTGGCGGTACGTCGGCCAGTTGCCGACCGAAGGAGATTCCGGCTCGAAGGCCTTTCTGTAGGCCGGCCCCTTCTCCAGACGCTTCTCATCCGCGACCTCCTTCAGTGGAACGTTCGGTCCAGCCTTGACAGCCGCGTATCCCAGGAACTTCGCGCCGGGCTGGCAGAAACACTGGTCCGGTGGGACATACAGCATGCCGTTACACGGCATCATTCCGTGCTTGCATGCGCCACGAAGCCAGTTGTTCTGGGAATGGTTATCTGCCTGGAAATCGAGGAACTCAGCGCCTTCAAAAGAACTGATTAGATACCGGACGGTTGCCTTGTTACGATAGCAACGATGGTGATGTTCCGGACTTCGCAGGTTCTTGACGAAGATTCGCTTCTTTTCCTCGCCCGAGCGAAGATCCCAACCGATGACCAGCGCATTCGGGCTCCTGCGTACTGGCTGCCCCTTGTCATCCACGCTAAGCATCCCGCGCCAGACCAATCCATCGATTACGAACAGGTCGTCCCCTTCGCCCCCGCCGATCGGCGGCACGGTCTTCTGCCAGAGCGGCTTGCCGTCCGTTGCATCATAGGCGGCGACAAACCTTCCACCTTGCATGACGACAACATCGTCGACGGTAAGCAGCGTCCTCGGTGTGGTCCGCTTCGGTTGAACCCTCCACAACTCGCGGCCGTCCTTCAAATCGCGCGCAACGAGGTCTTTCCCACTCAGATAGATGATTCGACCGTTGTCAATCGCCAATGCCAGAGGGCGGATCTGACCGATCTGCTTGTCCCAGAGCACCTTTCCCGTCTGGGCGTGGACAGCGACCAGCGCCGTTCTGGCTACATCCTTAGCTCCCCTGCGCTGAGCAATGCCTTTCGTTAATTGTCGAGTATAGGCAACGGCGATGCCGTCACTGACCAATATCTCACTCGTGCCCCGCGTTGCTTCGACCGTAGTAATGATATCGCCCGTGGCTGCATCCAGGATCGACATAGCAGCCCGGTATGCGAGCGTTGTGTAGAGCCGGTCGCCTTCGGCGACGATTCGGCGCTGGTTTTCAGCAGGCACGTCCGTTCGCCCGCCACGCAAAGTCGTCCAGTCTTTTCCCTGCCATCGTTCCCGGCTCCACTCGCGCCAGCCCCAAGGGTCAAGCGACCGCTTCCAAAGGAGCCTGCCATTGAAAGCGTCTCGGCAAACAAGCGACCAACGGTCAGGCAGACGCTGGTCAGTGATGCCGATGAGCCCTTCGTCGAAGAAGTAAAACAGTCGGCCGGCGGCCGAGACGGGCGACTGAATCCCTGACGGTGTTTCATGGCTTCGAAGCCACAGCGGTGGCGCAACCCACTGGAGACTTCGCGGTGGTCCAACAACTGTGTCATGGGCAACAGCATTGTTACCCGCATCATGAAGAAAGTGCGTCCATTCATCGATTTCTTTTGGCCAGGGCTTGACTGTTTTCGTCCACTTGCCTCCTTTCCTGATGTACGCCACGCCACGGGGAACCAGCACCCGCATGACCTCAGCCATCGAGACCGCGCCAAGCTCTTCCGACACGAGAAGGTTGACGAGGTTGTCGGTATAGGGCAGCCGCCTGCCCCTCCACTGCTCGACCGACACCTTGCCATAGAACCCCAGCGAGCGGATATGCTCGCGGGCCTTCCGGACATTCTTCGCATCGGTGTCCAGCCCGTGGACCAAGTAGCGGTCGTTGGCCCGCAGCGCGGCTGTCAGCTTTCCCTCTCCACAGCCAACGTGGACGACGAGGCCGCCTTTCACACCGCTAACATCCAATATCTGTTTTGCCTTCCGCTTGTGTGCTGCTTGCCGAGCTTTTGTCACCGAAAAGATGAATGACATTGCCAAGAGACAGGCAAAAATTGTAAACAATAGGGTTCTCTTTTTCATGAGCACTTACCTTTCAGTTCGAACATATGTCAAAGGTCTATGTTAAGCTCAAACCTCTGTCTTGCGCGTTCTGCATATGAGGCACGCAAAAAATATGACAATTTAATAATAATTATTTATTGTACTTTAGACCCGCGCTCGGAGCAACAATTTTCTCTGGAGAGCAGCACATGCTCGCAAACCGAACGTGAATAAACATGATACACCTCCAAATTAAATGCGTTTTTCCGCATTCAGCGAAGGCATAAATGACCCACTTAACGAATTCAGAGGAGGGTAAATCGTGGTCTGCCGGCTAAAAATGGGTAAGAATACAGAATTCAGGCTATGACATGCTTTCCATTTGTCTAAAGGTCAACAACTTCCTATTCGAGTCCACCAGTTCCCGCTTCGAACCATCGAACACCCAATAACTTCAGGCAGTACGGCAATATTATCTATGTTCACGGCGGTGATTCATTCCCGACGGTACGGAAAAAGGGCGATAAAGGATACAATATTATTAATAAGGTTGCCGAAGGGATACGCTTGGTTGACCCGGATAAGCTTCATTCCTTTCACCAGATGCTATGGCCCTGGCCCGCGGTATGCAAAAAGGCATCCAAAGCGGTAACCGACAAGCTCAGATATTCGATGGTGATGCCCCTCGTACGCCGAGAGGTTGCATCGCTCTAAAATGAATTGACAGCGTACGTGGGAACTTGTTACATTATAATGACTTAAAGACGAGCGCCCGTAGCTCAGTAGGATAGAGCATCGGTTTCCTAAACCGAAGGTCACAGGTTCGAGTCCTGTCGGGCGTATTTTCTTTTTGTCGATGACAGTTGATGACATCCCCCCACTTTTATCGCCTAACTTCCCCCGTAATCCGATTGCTGGGGGCGTTGGCACCAAGTACCGGCTGGTATAATTTTCGGGATTAAAGAAAGGGGACTGAAATTATCGTGATTTGGTGGAAAAGACGGGTTTTTCGGTTTTTTTTGCGCAGGTAATGTTGGTTTTTCGTGTAAAAACGGGGGTTGGTTTGTCAAGTTGTAGGGTTTGGGTAAAATAGGCAAGAAAAACGTTTAAAAACGTTCGAAAACGTTTGAAAATATGCGAAAACATTCGAAAAGTAGTGTGAAATATTCGAAAA
>JAUWBI010000077.1 GCA_030601745.1 Phycisphaerae bacterium | reverse complement strand
GTTCTGCAAAGATGTTACGGAAGCGGCCATCGGCGCCGAGGTGATAAAAAGCCTTCATCCCGGCCAGATTCTGGTAAAAATCGTCAACGATGAGCTTACAAAGCTGATGGGCCCGGTCGATAGCAGTGTTTATTTTGTCTCACCCGGGCCTACGATAATTATGTTGGCCGGTCTGCAGGGCGGTGGTAAAACCACCACTGCTGCGAAACTCGGCAAATACCTGGTCGGAAAGGGCAAGAAAACACTTTTAGTGGCTGGTGACCTGCGAAGGCCGGCCGCCATCGAGCAGTTAATTGTTCTGGGCCAGCAAGTAAATATCGATGTTTATAGCGAAGAAGGCAAAAATTCCGTCAAGGTTGCAAGAAATGCTGTAAAGCACGCCCGCAAGAACGGTTACGATGTGGCATTGCTCGATACAGCCGGCCGACTGCATATAGATGAAGAAATGATGGCCGAGCTGGCTGATGTCGCAAAGGCAATCAACCCACACCAGATTTATTTAGTCTGCGATGCGATGACCGGCCAGGACGCCGTTAATTCCGCCAAAGAGTTCAACGAGCGGCTGGAGCTCGATGGCGTTATCCTTACAAAACTGGACGGCGATGCCCGCGGCGGAGCTGCGCTGAGTGTGAAGGCCGTAACCGGAAAGCCCATCAAGTTCATTGGGGTCGGCGAAAAACTCGACAAACTCGAAGAATTCCACCCCGACCGTATGGCCGGCAGAATCCTGGGTATGGGCGATGTTGTAACGCTTGTCGAGAAGGCGCAGGAGCATTTCGAAGCCGAAGAGGCGGAAAAACTGCAAAAGAAAATGGCCAAGGGCAGCTTTGGCTTCGATGATTTTCTCAAGCAAATGCAGGCCGTCAAAAAGATGGGCGGTATTAAGGATATGCTCAAAATGATGCCCGGAGTGGGAGGACAACTTGGCGAACTGGACCTTGACGGCGGGGAACTGGGGCAAATGGAAGCAATTGTGTATTCGATGACGCCTCAGGAAAGACGCGACCCCGATATTATAGATTCGCCGAGACGAAGACGGGTCGCAGCAGGGGCTGGTGTCCAGGTCAATGATGTTTCCAGTCTGGTAAAGACGTTTAAGCGCAGCCGGGATATGATGAAGACAATCAGCGGCGGAAGCTCAGGTGGGCTTAAGGGTTTATTCAGCGGCGGATTTAATATGGGTGCGCTAAGCGCGGCTATGACCGGCGGGAGAAAAATAAAGCAACGCTCGAAACGAAAAAGAATCATAAAGCGAAGAGGAAAAACAAAACGACGATAAAATTGATACTCGATGCTCGATGCTCGATACTCGATGCTCGATGCTCGATGCTCGATACTCGTAAAGGAGGAAATATCGAGAATCGAGAGGAAAATGGTGGAAAGAAGGTTGTCATGAATAAAAATTTAAGCCGTCGTGGTTTTTTGAAAGTCATTGGGCTGGGAGCGGCATCGCTGACGATGCCGGGATGCCTGAGCGTTTCTCAGGAGGCTGCCGGCAAGGCAAGCGATGGTGGGCCACCGAACTTCATTATCATTTTCTGCGACGATTTGGGCTACGGTGACCTCGGCTGCTTCGGGTCGCAGAAGAATCGGACGCCTAACCTCGACCGAATGGCTGACGAGGGTGTGCGCTTTACGAGCTTCTACGTAACCAGCGGCGTATGCACCCCATCACGAGCAAGTCTGATGACCGGCTGCTATCCCCGCCGGGTCAATATGCATCAAAACGACGACGGCCTGTGCGTGCTGTTTCCAGTCAATAAAAAGGGACTCAATCCGGATGAAATCACCATCGCTGACGTGCTCAAAGAGCAGGGCTACGCTACGGCGTGCATTGGCAAGTGGCACCTGGGCGACCAGCGGCGGTTTTTGTCCACACGGCAGGGGTTTGATTACTATTATGGCATTCCCTACAGCAACGATATGGGCAGCCGAAAAAAGACCAATCGCCCTCCGCTTCCTTTGCTGCGAAATGAGAAGGTCATCGAAGCCCCCGCCGACCAAAACACTCTCACAAAACGCTACACCGAAGAAGTCATCAAATTCATAACCGCCAACAAAGATAAACCCTTCTTCGTCTACCTGCCCCATACTATGCCGCATGTACCGCTTCATGTCAGTGAGACCTTCCGCGGGCGTTCCCCGCACGGGATTTATGCTGATGTCATTGAGGAAATTGACTGGTCCGTTGGGCAGATCCTCGAGACATTGAGGCAACTGAATCTTGCGGGCAAAACGCTCGTTGTGTTCACTTCAGACAACGGCGCCACGGGCGGCAAAGGCAGAAGCAACGCTCCACTCCGCGGGCACAAAGGAAGCACCTGGGAAGGCGGTATGCGTGAGCCATGTATAGTCTGGTGGCCGGGACGCATTCCGCCTGGTAAAACTTGTAACGAGCTGGCCGCGACTATGGACTTGCTGCCCACCTTCGCCCGGCTGGCCGGCACAAAGCCGCCGATTGACCGCGTCATTGACGGCAGGGACATCTGGCCGCTTATGGCCGGCAGAAAACGCGCGAAGTCACCGCACGAGGCGTTTTACTACTATCAGATTGACCAGTTGCAGGCGGTGCGGTCGGGTAGGTGGAAACTGCATCTGCCGCTCAAGATGAAAAAACGCAATTGGGGAAAGGGCATACCTGATACCCCCCTTCAATTGTATGACCTGAAAGCCGACATCGGTGAGACGAACAACGTCGCGGACGAGCACGGCGAAGTGGTCAAGAGACTTCTTGCTCTGGCTGAAAAGGCACGCGAAGACCTCGGCGACGTCAATCGCAAAGGAAAAAACCAGCGGCCAGCCGGATGGGCCGACAGTCCCAAGCCGCTGATTTTCTCATCAAAGTAGAGCGACGGTTAAAACAAAAAAAAGCATAGGATGGAAAGGGAAAATAGAACGGCGATAAAACAGAAGATTTCGATTGAGCAATACCTAAGAAAATTGGCTCGGTTTGCTGACAGTGAATACGGTAATATGATAAGAGACCAATTCAAGGACATTGAAGGTCACAGTGAATTGGCAATGCTGGCGGCACCGAGCGCCGAGGAATTAGAGCAATTAAAAAAGGCAGTGGCGATAATGACGCCGGACGAAAGGCAAGCCGCTGATAGTTTAACTGACGAACAGATACAAAGAATCGCAGCCGACGCCCAAATTGACCCGGCGAACTTCGCCATTTTTATAAACGGGTACACTTTACATTGCAAACGAGTTTCGTGATGCCGATTGAATCGGGATTGCGAAAATTGATTATAAATGATTATAAAGATGTGCTAAACTTAAATGGTTAACAGTTAATTTACAAGAAAGGAGTCTCACTCATGGAAGGATTAATAGCTTGGCTTATTTCGGTAGCATTGGCAGTTGTAATTTGTGTGGCAGTCATATGTGCCGTGCGAAGACCCATGCGCGAACTGTTAGGAGTTAATTCATATATTTCCCCAGCCAGGAAATTTTATCTGCGGGCCTTCACAGTTTTAGTCTTTTTGACAGCCCTCGCTACGATTAGTAAAACAGATATTCCAACCGGCGACGAAGGACCTAAAGCGTTTATGGAATACGTCTGGTGGGTTGTAGGGGCGGTACAACCCGTCTTCTCGGCCTTGAGTTTTGGGCTCATAATATATGCGGCACTTCTGGCTGTTTTGTTTGTGGTTCTGGGGCGATATCGTGACTAACGAACAATATCTATACATATCCTATTTTGTTGCCGCTGCTGGTGGAGTTGGTCTGGCTACTCTGACGGCAATCATACTTGCCCGGCCCAATCGCCAGGCGACTGAAGGACAGATTCTGCCAAAGCTTGGAAGATTCCTCAGACGTGCTTTCCCATCCTGGCTTGTCCTTATGGTACTGCTGGCATTTGTTTCAGTAAGCTATATCGACTGCGCACATGAGAATTATTCCAAGGTTGTCGCCGACCGTGACCACTTGGTCAACAAAACACAGGAGCAGGTATTTCAGATGTCTATATACCTAAGCATTGCCTTAATGAGCTATGCGGTTGTGTTAATGCTATTTCTATGGGCCCGTGCAAGAGCACAACGGTATCATAAACAAGCGCAAAATCAATAATACTTTTTTGTAAAACGGTTAGGCCTTACATTGCAAACGTGTTTCGTGATGCCGATTGAATCGGGATTGCGGGAATTGATTATAAACACTTAACGAAGGAGATGATTATGGCAGTAAAGTTGAGACTGACGAGGATGGGCAGGCGGCATCGGCCGTTCTTCAGAATCAATGCGGTCGAATCGCGCACGCCGCGTGACGGCAAAATACTTGAAAAGCTGGGCCATTATGACCCAATTGAAAAAGACCCCGCCAGGCAGGTTGTGCTCAACCGCGAGCGCGTAGAATATTGGCTTGGTAAAGGAGCAATACCAAGCGATACGGTCTCGCAAATTCTGCTTCGTCAGGGTATCAAGCATAAATATGCGGAGGTTAAGACTGCGCGGCGAGGAAGGGCCAGGGCCGTAGCCCGTGCCAAAGGCAAGCTGTTTACGAAGACTGAAAGAATCACCGCTGAGAAAGCCGCTAAGGCAGCCGAAGAAAAAACCAAGGCCGAAGCTGAGGTGGTTGAAGAAAAGGTGGAAGCTAAAGTAGTGGAAGAAAAGGTCGAAGCTGAAGTGGAAGAAAAGGCGGAAGCTAAAGTAGTGGAAGAAAAGGCCAAAGCTGAAGTAGTAGAAAAGGAGGCCGAAGTTGAAGCTGTGGAAGAAAAAGCGGAAGCTAAAGTAGCGGAAGAAAAGGCGGAAGCTGAAGTAGTGGGAAAAGAGGCCGAGGCTGAAGCGGTTGAAGAAAAGGCCGAAGCTGAAGCTGTGGAAGAAAAAGCGGAAGCTAAAGTGGCGGAAGAAAAGGCTGAGGCCAAACCCAAAGAAAAAGCAAAGGCCAAAGCTGAAAAAAAGGCCAAAGCAAAGACCAGGACCAAAAAGAAAACAGCTTCGAGCAAAAAGACAGACAAGAGTGATGAGAATTGATGTTCTTACTCTTTTTCCGGAGATGTTCGAATCGCCCCTGAGCCACTCGATATTGAAGAGGGCTCAGGAGACGGGCATAGTTGATATCGTTCTTACCAATATAAGAGACTTCGCCACTGACAGTTATAAAAAGGTTGATGATAAGCCGTATGGCGGCGGGCCGGGTATGGTTATGATGCCCGGCCCGGTGTTTGACTGCTTCGAGTATGTCGAGAAGTTATCACCGGAAGAGGGCCGAGTCATCCTGCTGACCCCGCAGGGACAGAAATTCAATCAGGCAAAAGCAGCCGAATTGGGCGCCGAGAATCGGCTCATTTTTATCGCCGGCAAATATGAAGGATTCGATGAGCGAATTCGCATCGGCCTCGGCGCCGAGCAAATCTCAATAGGAGATTATGTTTTAAGCGGCGGCGAGTTGGCGGCTATGATAATCATTGACGCAGTGGTCAGATTGTTAGCCGGTGTGCTTGGTGATGAAGACTCGCCGAAAGACGACTCTTTCAGCACGGGTCTGCTGGAGTATCCGCAATATACAAGGCCTGAGGTCTTTCGTGGTATGAAGGTGCCTGATATTCTTTTAAGTGGTGACCACGGCAAAATAGCCGAGTGGCGCCGCCGACAGGCACTGGAGCGGACAAAAAAATGGCGGCCAGACTTACTCAAAGACAACAATAAAGAATAAGGAAAATGAACATGGAAAACTTAAGTCGACGCGAATTTCTCTTACTTGCAGCCGGCGGCGCAGTCGCGGCGCTGACTTCACAAGGATGCAACAGCATATCTATACCGTCCACACCCGAGACGCTTGCAGACAAACCCAACATCATCCTTATAATGGCCGACGACCTCGGCTACGAGTGTCTCGGCTGTTACGGCAGCGCATCCTATAAAACGCCTTTCCTTGACCGGTTAGGTGCAACCGGCATGCGTTTTGACCATTGTTACGCTCAGCCGCTTTGCACACCATCCCGTGTAAAGATTATGACCGGCAGGTCCAATGCCCGCAACTACATCAAGTTCGGCCACTTCGACTTCACCGAAAAAACCTTCGCCCACGTACTCAAAACCGCCGGCTACGATACCTGCATCGTCGGCAAGTGGCAGCTCATCGGCCGCGCCGCCAACGGCCCCTACGACGCTGGCTTCGATGAGTATTGCCTCTGGCATATGGAAGACGCTTTCGCCCCCAAAGACTCCCGCTATCGCAGCCCAAAGGTCATACAAAACGGCAAGCCGCTCGAAGGCCTCGATGGCAAATATGGCCCCGACATCTTCTGCGACCACATCTGCGCTTATTTGGAACGCCACAAATCCAAAAAATCCAACCCGTTCTTGCTCTACTATCCGATGGCCCTGACCCACGGCCCCTTTGTCCCCACCCCCGACAGCAAAGACTGGAACAAAAAGAAGGCCGGAAACAACCCCAAATACTTCGCCGACATGGTTGCCTATATGGACAAAATCATCGGACGCATCGTCCGTAAACTCGACGAGCTCGGCCTCCGTGAAAATACCCTTCTTTTGTTCACCGGCGACAATGGCTCCCCCAGGGCAATCACCACGGAAATGCACGATGGCCGCTCTGTCCGCGGAGGCAAAAGCCTGACCACCGACGCCGGCACACACGTCGCCCTGATTGCAAACTGGAAAGGCACAACCCCTGCCGGCAAAGTCTGCACAGACCTCGTCGATTTCAGCGATTTCCTCCCGAGCCTCGCAGATGCCGCCGGCGCCCCGCTCCCCGCAGGCGTCACCATCGACGGCCGCAGCTTCCTCCCGCAGCTAAAAGGAAAAAAGGGTAATCCCGGACAGTGGATTCTCTGTCATTACAACCCCAGACCGGAAAAGACAAAACTTATCCGTTTCGCACGCGACAAACGCTGGAAACTCTATGCCCCCGGCAACCACAACCGCGCCGGCAAGCTTTATGATGTGACCGCCGACCCGCTTGAAGAAAATCCCATCGAACCAGGCCGGGCTGGCCCAGAAGCCTCCATCGCCGGAAAACGCCTCCAGGCCGCCCTGAATTCTTTGAAATAAAATGCCAACCAGACTCACTGAAAGACAACAAAGAAAATAGGAGTAACAAATATGGAAGACTTAAATCGACGCAAATTTCTCTCACTCACGGCCAGTGGCGCTGTGGCAGCAGTGATGCCTTCAGCCGGCTGTAAGAGTGAACTTATCAAACGCAGGAGTGCAGCAGCAAAGCGGCCGAATATTGTGCTTATCGTTTCAGATGACCAGGGATATGCGGATGCAAGCTGTTACGACCATCCGCAAGAGGTCAGCACACCCAACATTGACCGGCTCGCCCGGCAAGGCGTGCGATTGACAAACGCTTACGCCAGCGCCTATGTCTGTGCGCCCACTCGGGCTGGACTGTTGACCGGCCGCTATCAGCAGCGATTCGGGTTCTATACAGGCGGTGATTCCAGGACCGGATTGCCCTTGAGTGAAGTCACACTCGCCGACCTGCTCAAAAAGCAAGGCTATGCCACCGCCGTCATCGGAAAATGGCACGTCGGCATCCAGCCGGACTACCGCCCTCTCAAACGAGGGTTTGACGAATTCTACGGATTCCTCGGACACGGAGGGCACGACTACTTCAATCTCCGGATAACCGATGACTATACCTCCATATATCGCAATGAAAAACCGATTAACGATACCGGCTACCTTACACATAACCTCACGCGCCAAGCCGTGTCGTTTATCCAGCGCCACCGTAACCAACGTTTTTTCCTGTACCTACCCTTTAACGCCGTACACTGGCCGCTCCAGGCACCGCAGGAGTATATAAAACGCTTCAATACCGGCAATAAGGACCGCGACATCTACCTCGCAATGCTCGCATGTATGGATGAGGGCATCGGCGAAGTGCTGGACGCCCTGAAGCGGACCGGCGCCGACGACAATACCCTCATCATCTTTTTCTCCGACAATGGAGGTGCAAAAAAGAATTTTTCCAATAACGGAATTTTGCGCGATTACAAGCAAAGCGTTTATGAAGGCGGAATCCGGGTCCCGTTTATTGTACGCTGGCCGTCAAAGCTGCCCAGGGCGGCCGTCTGTGATGAACCCGTCATAAGCCTGGATATTATGCCCACTATTCTTTCGGCTGTTGGCGCGGCCCTTCCCGGCGACCGTGTCTATGACGGAAAGGACATGCTCCCGGTCCTTCGCCGAGAAACGAAACAACCCCTGCACAAGGCACTTTTCTTCTGCGACGGGTCCGACCAGTGGGCTGTTCGAGCCGGCAAATGGAAACTCCTTTATCGAAAAGGCTCGTTGGAACTATATAATCTTGATATCGATATCAGTGAAAAGAACAACCTGGCCTCTGAGCAACCGAACATGTTAAGGCAGCTTAAAGCACTTTATGACCAGTGGCGCGCACAGATGCGCGAGCCAATCTCAAGGCCAAAAAAACGAACCAGACCAAGGAGGAAACTCTAAAATCCCTTCTACACTGAACCGAACCCCTGTGGGGGGCAAGTGCCACCTTAACAGGATAACCATTAGAAGTTGAAATTAGGAAGACACAAAATGAACCGACGCGAATTTCTCAATCTCGCAGCCGGCGGTGCTATGGCTGCGGTGATGCCTTCAGCCGGCTGTCAGAGTGAACTTATCAAACGCAGGAGTGCAGCAGCAAGGCGGCCGAACATCATTTTTATCATGGCCGACGACCTCGGGTATGCCGACTTAGGCTGTTACGGACAGAAGAACATCAAAACGCCAAACATCGACCGGCTAGCCGCTGAAGGTACACGCTTTACCCAATGCTACGCCGGTTCCACAGTCTGCGCACCATCTCGCAGCGTACTTATGACCGGCCAGCATACCGGCCATACCCGTGTGCGGGGCAATGCCGGCAAGGTGGGCGGCGTCGGGCCGCAGAGGCGAGTCCCGCTCGAACCTGAAGACGTCACGGTGGCTGAAGTGCTAAAACAGGCCGGCTATGCTACGGGTATCACCGGCAAATGGGGGCTCGGTGAGCCGGACACAACGGGCATCCCCAACAGGCAGGGCTTCGACGAATGGTTCGGCTACCTCAACCAGAAAAACGCCCATAGCTACTATCCACCCTTTCTCTGGCACAACGAGCAAAAGCAAATCCTTGAAGGCAACAAGGACGGTAAACGAAACGTGTACTCGCACGACCTCGTCACCGACTTCGCCCTGGATTTTATCCGCAGCCGCAAAGCCGACCCATTCTTCCTCTATCTGCCCTACACCATCCCGCACGCAAAATATGAGATACCGAGCACCGAACCCTATACGGACAAGCCCTGGCCGCAGGACGCAAAGGTCCACGCCGCAATGATTACTCGAATGGACCGAGATGTGGGAAAAATTTTGGCTCTCTTAAAGGAGCTGCATATCGACGATAAGACGATTGTGTTCTTCTGCTCGGACAACGGCGCGGCCAGGCGCTGGGAAGGCATCTTCGACAGCTCCGGGCCCCTGCGGGGAAGAAAGCGTGATATGTACGAAGGCGGCATTCGCACGCCGATGGTCGTCCGCTGGCCGGGTAAGGTCCCAGCCGGCAAGCTAAACGCCATCGCCGTTTGGTACTTTGCCGATGTCCTGCCGACGCTGACCGACCTTGCCGGCGCAAAAACCCCGCCGGATATCGACGGCATCAGCGTCCTGCCCACGCTGCTCGGCAAGGAACAAATCACTGATGACCGCTTTCTGTACTGGGAATTCTTCGAGCGCAACTTTCAACAGGCGGTGCGGTGGCGCAATTACAAGGCGGTGCGTCCGGCACCGGGCAAGCCGTTGGAGCTTTACGACCTGGCCAAAGACCTTGCAGAAAAACATAACATCGCCGACCGGCACCCCAAGGTGATTGCCAGGATTGAGAAGTACCTGGCGACCGCCCGCACCGATTCGCCAAATTGGCCAGTAAAACCGGCCAAAAAGAAAAAGTGAACAGTGGGATGTTTAAGGAGACTTAAAATGAAGCAGGCAAACAAGCCGGCCAACTTAAATCGACGTGAATTCCTTGGTCTAACAGCGGGTGGTGTTGCTGCCGCGGTGATGCCTTTAACCGGTTGTAACAGTGAGCTTGCCGGCCGCAGTGCCGCTGCAGCAACAAAGCCACCGAACATCATTTTTTTGCTGACCGATGACCAGCGTTGGGACACCCTGGGCTGTATGGGTAATCCCATAATCAACACACCGAATATGGATGATATGGCAAAAAACGGTGTGTTGTTTAAGAACGCCTTTGTTACTACCTCGATATGCGCATCCAGTCGCGCCAGTATTTTTGCAGGCCAATGGACACGCCGGCATAAAATCAACAACTTTGGAACACATTTTTCTGAAGCTGCCCTGGCACAGACTTATCCGATGCTGCTTCGCGAGGCGGGGTATCGGCTCGGCTTTATTGGAAAGTATGGAGTTGGACCGAAAAGAGATTTGCCGGTTGACGAATATGATTATTGGCGTGGTTTTCCCGGTCAGGGCAGATATGAGCATAAAGACAAGGACGGCAATTATAAACATTTGACACAGATTATGGGCGAGCAGTCGATTGAATTTCTGCGCGGCTGCTCAAAGGATAAGCTCTTTTGCCTCTCGGTAAGTTTTAAGGCGCCTCACGTTCAGGATGGTGACCCACGCCAGTTTATTTACGACCGCGCTTATAAAAATCTATACAAAGATGTAACCATTCCCACCCCCAAGACAGCGGAGCGGCGCTACTTTGAAGCTCTGCCGGAATTTCTTCAGACTTCTGAGGCCCGCAGGCGTTGGCAGATACGCTTTTCGACGCCGGCAAAGTTTCAGGAATCCGTCAAAAGCTATTACCGTCTGATTACCGGCGTTGATGTCGTTATTGGGAGAATCCGTAGTGAGCTTAAACGGCTCAACTTCGACGATAACACAATCATAATGTTCACGGGAGACAACGGTTTTTATCTTGGAGAATACGGACTTGCAGGAAAATGGTTCCCCCACGAAGAATCAATCCGCGTGCCGCTGATTGTCTTCGACCCAAGAGCATCAAGGAGCAGGCGTGGTGTCAGTTGTGAACAGATGGCACTTAACGTGGATATTGCGCCGACAATTCTGGAGCTGGCCGGCCTTACAGTGCCGGAGCAGATGCAGGGCCGAAGTCTCGTCCCTCTGTTGACCGGCCGAGAGCCCAAGTGGCGAACCGACTTCTTCTACGAGCATTTATTTAAGCATCGCACAATCCCACGGACCGAAGCCCTGCGCACTCAGCGATGGAAATATGCCCGCTATATTGATTTTGACTACGAAGAGCTTTACGACCTGAAAAACGACCGGCTAGAGACGGTGAACCTGGCAAAAGACGAAAAATACGAGCAAACATTAAAATCCTTGCGAAAACGATGTAACCAGTTATTGAAAAAAGCCAAATAATAAAATAGGAGAATACAAATGTACTGTCCAAAATGTGGTAAAGAAAACCCGCACGATGCTCAAATCTGTCAATCCTGCAGCGCGGTATTAACGCAAACTTCCGTAACTGCCGAACATCCGATTGTCAAAACCAGTCGGCTGGCTATTGCGTCGCTGATACTCGGTATTCTGAGCCTTTTCACTTGCGGCATTACAGCGATACCAGCCGTTATCCTTGGCATTATCGCTCTTGTCCAAATCGAAAAAAGTGGCGGTAGAGTAATCGGCAAGGGTTTTGCTGTCGTAGGAATCGTGGTTCCCGTGGTTGTATTCTTTTTAATGATGGGTATCTTGATGCCGGCTCTGCTCAGGACCAGGCAGATCGCCTTTCGAGTGGTCTGCGGAACGAACCTATCCGGTCTCGGCAAGGCAATGCTGATTTATGGTGGTGACTACGAGGACCCGTTGCCGCGGGCAGGTGGAGAGAGCAGTACCTGGCGGCCAAAGATAAACAACTGGCAGGCCAATAACCGATCTGATGCTTACGGCTTAACGGGGGGTGCAGATGGCCACGCAAGCATTTCATCCAGCTTCTATCTCCTGGTCAAGTATATGGAGGTGGGGCCGAAGCAGTTTGTCTGCAAGGGTGATTCCGGAACCACGGAGTTCAAGCCTGCTGAATACGGTGTACGTGACAAAGACCTTATCGACCTCTGGGATTTCGGCCCCAACCCTTCAAAGCATTGCAGCTACTCCTATCATATGCCTTACGGTCCTTACCCCCTGAACGTCGCATCAAGCCAACGCGGTATGGCAATAGCCGCCGACCGAAATCCCTGGATAGACACCCCTGCCGTAAAAGCCAGAGACTTTTCGCTGTTCAAGTGGGATGGCACAACGCGGCAACAGAAAGCCGGAAACGCCATCGCTCACAAAGGGGAGGGACAAAACGTACTATTTATAGACAGCCATGTATCCTTTGAAAAGTTCCCTTTCTGCGGCTTCAATGACGATAATATCTACACTTATTGGGATGGAGAAGATATACAGCGTGGCGTTGTCCCTGTGCTTGGCAGTCAGCCCGCGGACAAACTCGATTCACTGCTGGTACACGACCCGCCGGTAGCAGAGCAGCAATGAAACTATTCGAAAGAACTGAAAGAATAAGAACGTGAAGAACCTTTACCCCGTTAGAAATTCCAAAGTGGACAAGAACACAGAACAAGCCCCATTAAAAGTGGGTTGTCAATTTCTAACAGGACAAAAAGCGAAGATTTCTAACGGGGTGAACCGACGCCAATTTCTTAGTTTAGCAGCCGGCGGCGCTGCGGCCGCGGTGATGCCTTTAACCGGCTGCAAGAGTGAACTTGTGAGATATAAGAACCCGGCAAAGCCGCCGAACATCATCTTTATTATGGCTGACGACCTCGGCCCTGAATGGCTAAGCTGCTACGGCGGCCAGGAGATGAAGACGCCCAACTTGGATAAGCTGGCCAAAGAGGGGATGCAGTTTTCCAATGCGTATTCGATGCCCCAGTGCACACCAACCCGCGCGACGCTGTTGACCGGGCAGTACCCATTCCGGCACGGCTGGGTCAACCACTGGGACGTGCCGCGTTGGGGGGCCGGCTGTCATTTCGATTGGGAGCATAACATTACCTTTGCACGAGTGCTCAAGACCGCCGGCTACGCCACCGCCGCAGCCGGCAAGTGGCAGATTAATGACTTTCGGGTCCAGCCCGACGCTATGGAAAAGCACGGCTTCGACGAGTACTGCATGTGGACCGGCTTTGAATCCCAAAATCCGCCCAGCGCAAAACGCTATTGGGACCCTTACATCCACACCACCGGCGGCAGCAAGACCTACAATGACAGGTTCGGCACAGACGTCTTTGTGGATTTTCTAATCGATTTTATGAACCGGCACAAAGACAAACCGATGATGTTGTACTTCCCTATGGCACTGACACACGGACCGTTGACCAACACGCCGCTCGACCCCGACGTCGAAGACAAAGTAGAGCGGCACAAAGCAATGGTTCGTTATACCGACTACGCGGTTGGCCGATTAGTCAAGGCGCTCAATGACCTGAAGCTCCGCAACAATACTATCGTGTTCTTCACAACCGACAACGGCACAGCTAAGAAGATGATCGCGCGGATGAACGGCCGAAAAGTTAAAGGCGGTAAAGCGACCCTGGGCGAACCCGGCGTCAGAGCGCCATTCATCGTAAGCTGCCCCGGCCTTGTCCCCGCTGGTGTCCGGACCGATGCGCTGACTGACTTCACCGACATAATGCCCACATTCGCAGAGCTGGGCGGAGCCAAACTGCCCGGAGATGTTGCTATTGACGGCCGCTCCATCGCAAAACTGATTCTCGGTAAGGAGAAGGATTCTTCTCGTCGGTGGATTATGGCTATGGGGTTTGGCGCCGCGAAACTTGCCGAAGGTCGCGTTGCGGGCGTTAAGCAATTTGCCGACCGGGTTGTGCGTGACAAGCAGTACAAACTTTGGGTCCTGGATGGCAGGAGCGCGAGGTTGTTCGACTTGCTCGCCGACCCGGCAGAGACGAATAACCTGATAGAAAGCACGAACCCTGGGGTTGTCGCTGCGCGCAAAAAACTTGAGGCAGTCGTGCAATCCTTTCCCGGCAAGGACGCTGCTCCGAAGTATGACGCCACGCCGCCTCGGCCCTGGGATAAGAAGGTAAAGGGCAAAAAAGGCAGGAAATGATTGACGTATGTGTTCAGCAATCAGCGTTACGCTGAAAAAACTAAACGGGGTAAAAACCGTAAGTTTTGAAAAACATACTTGTTTTTTAGACAAAAACAGATAAACTGCGTATCTCGTGAATCGTCAAGATAGATACGAAATTAGCAGATAAACAGGGAACCCCGTTAGAGGGACCCCGCTTTGCGGGAACCCAAATCGTTAGATTCGCTTTTAACAGGTGAGTTCTGTAACGGGGAACAAGGGAATAATATGGTACAAAAAGGGAAAATTTCTACCGGGACGAAAACAGAAATGTTGGATGCTGTTGAAAGTAAAAGTCTGCGGAAAAGTATACCGCACTTCGAAATAGGCGATACGGTGGATGTCCGTTGCAGCATCAGGGAAGGCGACAAAGTGCGTACACAGGTATTTACCGGCACAGTAATTGCCCGCAAAGGGCGGGGGATTAATGAGACTTTCACAGTGCGGCGAATCGTGGATAACGAGGGCGTGGAACGGATTTTCCCGCTTCATTCGCCCAATGTTGTCGATATCAAGCCGATTCGAAGTGGCAAAACAAGGCGCGCAAAACTGTATTACCTCCGCCAGCGAACCGGCAAGGCCGTCCGCCTGGCTCACCGCCACAGCGACCACACCGGTTCGAAATAACGAGATACGAAATACGAGATACGTAATACGAAATTTGCTGCTGAACAGACGCAAGCTATCGGCCGATGCGAAGCTGCTTGGCCGATGGGGTGAAAAACGCTGCGAGAAGTTTCTAAGAAGCAAAGGCCTGAAAACCCTCGCCCGCAACTTCTCCTGCAAAACCGGCGAAATCGATTTGGTTATGGTTGATAGCGACGGCTCTATCGTCTTCGTCGAGGTAAGAACCAAAGCCGCCGAAACTTTCGAGCCCCCCGAGTCGTCCATCACCGCCCCCAAGAAGGCCAGATTGGCCAGAACCGCCCGTTATTTTCTCGCAACGAACAACATAGAGAACCGCCCGTTTCGCTTCGATGTCGTTACGATAGTATTAGGCCAAACCGGCCAACCAACAATAAAACATTACAAAAACGCTTTTGTGCCATAATGGAGCTGATTGATACGCATTGTCATTTGACCTTTGATGAGTTGGCTGCTGATGTTGAAGCCGTTTTGGCACGCAGCGAAGAGGCCGGTGTTACCGGCTGGATAACAGTGGGTACCGACACGCAGCAAAGCCGAAAAGCCATCGAACTTGCCAACGAATTCGAAAATATGTATGCTGCTGTCGGAATTCATCCGCACGATGCAAAAGATGCGACTGCTGAGACAATGGTAGAATTAAAAGAGCTTGCGCAAAATGAAAAGGTCGTTGCCATCGGAGAGACAGGCCTGGATTTTCATTACAATTATTCGCCGCATCAGGACCAGAAACGAGTTTTTGCTGCCCAGCTAAAAGTCGCCGAAGAATTTAATCTGCCGGTGATTGTGCATTGCAGAGAGGCCTTCGATGAAACGATGGAGATTTTAGAGCAGTCCGGCTCAGGCGTTAAAAGAGTAGTATTCCACTGTTTCTCCGGCTCGGCCCAGCAGGCAAAGATTGTCCTCGATAAAGGTTTTCATATCTCTTTTACCGGCGTAGTTACTTTTAAGAATGCCGAGAAGACCCGCGACGCTGTTAAAATTGTCCCGCTGGATAGTTTAATGCTTGAGACCGATTGTCCGTATATGTCGCCGGAGCCGATGCGAAAGCAAAAGATAAATGAGCCGGCCCTTATGATTCACACCGCCGCTTTTTTGGCCGAATTGAAAGGAATGGATTTGGCTGATTTTGCAGAAGTGGTAACCGCCACGAGCAAGGCGTTTTTCAGCCTGCCTTCTTAATATTCTCAAATGATTGCTTTTGTTGCTCCTGTGGTGAACCCGCCATCTACCAAAATTATCTGCCCGGTGATATATTCTGAAGCGTCTGAAGCTAAGAAGATAACTGTGCCGTCAAGGTCATTTGGTTGTCCAGGGCGATTTAGAGGAATGCGGTCCGTGATATAATTCACCCATTCTTTGTTCTCATATAACACTGCGTTTTGCGCTGTTTTAAACCACCCCGGAGCCAGCACATTAACCGTGATTCCATATTTGCCCCATTCCGCGGCCAAGCTTCGGGTCATTGACAAGACAGCACCTCGACTCGCCGTATAAGCTGCGATTCCCTCCATACCGAAAACACAGGTACACGAGCCGATGTTTATTATTCTGCCGTAGTTTCGTTTTATCATCTCCTTGGCTACCGCTTGAGCACAAAAGAAGCTGCCTTTGAGATTGGTATCTAATACGGTGTCCCAATCCTGCGGGGAAACTTCGGTGCTTGGTTTTCGGATATTTAAGCCGGCGTTATTAACCAGAATATCAATTTTCCCATATTCCTTTACGGCCGTCTGAACCATACTTTTAATGTTACCTTGTGAAAGCACATCTAATTGAACGGGTAATGCCTTTCTACCCAGAGACTCTATTTCCTGCTTGAATTCGGTCAACCGCGATACTTCCCGGCTGGTAATCACCAAATCGGCTCCGGCTTTGGCAAGTGCCCTGGCGAAATACTGGCCCAGGCCGCGACTCGTTCC
>JAUWBI010000036.1 GCA_030601745.1 Phycisphaerae bacterium | reverse complement strand
GTACTACTGGCGTATCGATGAGGTCAATCCCGGTGGGACAACCACCGGTACAGTCTGGAGCTTCATCACGACTGGTGGTGGACCTCCAAGATAGTGAATACCGGGCAAGAGTGAATCCCAATGGCGGCGTGTGGTGCGCGGCATGGGCATTTACCATTTACGATTTTCGATTTACGATTTTGGATAGAGATTGCTTCGCATCGTAAGAAAACCTAAATCAACGGCAAGCCGCAAATAAATTTGTGGGGCGATTTAGATTCCTCGGCTGCGCGATGCTGCCACCCAGGCGTTAAGGTTCCACACGACCAACGTTAAAAAACAGGGCAGACACATGGGCCTGCCCCTACTGCGTTCGGGACTTGCGCTTCGCTCCAGTTTACGATTGAGAGTTGTGATTCCCTAAAGAAAAAGGGCTGGCTTAAGCTGAGATAGTCATTACTTAATCTGAGTTTTCCTCTTCAATAACTTCAGCATATTGATTATTTCCGCCGATATATTCCGGTACAAGCTCCTTGATTTTCTGAATTATTTTGCTGTGGTTTTGTGTTTGGGCGATAGTTACCAGCTCGCTTATACCTGTGCGAAGCTTGTCCCGGTCCATCGGAATATTCTTCCATATACTGATTTTGGGATGCCTTGTGCGCTGCATATCTTCGCCATCTAATGAAAGCTCTTCAAAAAGCTTTTCGCCGGGTCGTGGGTTTGTGAAAGCAATTTCAATGTCTTCTCCAGGCCTGAAACCGCTGAGCGTAATAAGCTCTCTGGCCAAATCCACAATTTTTACCGGCTCGCCCATATCAAGGACAAAGATTTCACCTCCTTTTCCCATTGTTGCCGCCTGGAGAACGAGCTGGCTTGCTTCCGGTATGGTCATAAAATATCGCTTCATCCTGGGGTGCGTAACGGTTACGGGGCCGCCCTCAGCTATTTGCTTCTTGAAGATAGGTACGACCGAGCCATCGGAGCCAAGCACATTGCCAAACCGCACGGTTACGAAATGTGTTTTGCTGGCCCTGTTTAAATCCTGAATATACATTTCTGCAATTCGCTTGGATGAGCCCATTATGCTGGTTGGGTTAACAGCTTTGTCGGTGCTGATCATAACAACATTGGTAGTACCGTGCTTATCTGCAGTATCGGCGACGACTTGTGTGCCTACAACATTGTTTTTGATAGCTTCGCCCGGGTTGAGCTCCATCAAAGGTACGTGCTTGTGAGCGGCAGCGTGAATAACAATCTGCGGCTTATACCTTTCAAAAATTTCTTCCACGCGTATTCTGTCGGTGATATTGCAAACAATCGTTTTTATGCTGACTGTGGGAAATTGCTTGCGCAGCTCTCGTTCTATGTAGTACAAGGGATTTTCAGCCTGCTCAATTAGCAAAAGCAGCTTCGGGTTAAAATTACACACCTGCCTGCACATTTCCGAGCCGATGGAGCCGCCGGCCCCGGTAACGAGAATTGTTTTATCCTTCACAAAGGCCTCTATTAAATGCAGGTCAAGCTCGACAGCCTCTCTGCCGAGCAAATCGTTAATATCGACATCTCGAATCTGAGAAACACGGAACTTACCCGAAGCAATATCGGTAATAGATGGGACGGTCCGGAACCGAATTTTAGTGCCCTCGCATACCCTGATAACGTGTCTTAGCTGGTGATGGCCGGCTTCCGGCATTGCGATTGCAATCTCTTCGATGTTGCGGTCCTTGCAGATTTTGGGCAGTCGCTCAACCGTACCGAGTATCGGTATCCCGTGGATATTAATGCCTTGCTTGGAAGGGTCATCATCGATGAAGCCGATAACATCGTATTGAGCTACGGGCATACGGTGAATTTCCCGCAGCAGGGCTTCGCCTGCATTGCCTGCGCCGACTATGAGGAATCGTTTCAATCTGCCGGCCTCGAGAGTGCGAAACTCCTCATGGTATAGCCGGATTACCATTCGCAGTCCGGCCAGCAGCAAGAATGTACCGGCGAAATCGAGCATAAATATGCTTTGTGCTATGTCGGCTATGTCCGGAAGATACCCGCGGACCGCGTCGATTTGCAGCACTACTGCAAACCATAAAACGAAAATACTTATAGTGCTTACAAGTGAAGCTCGCAGAATCCCGCTGAGGTCCGATATGTCGACATAGCGCCACCAGCCGCGATATTGCTTGAAAAGCCCGAACACCACCAGCTTGATGATGATGAAGAACAATAGCAAGCGAGGGTATTGCTGCACAAGCCAGCTTTCTGACAATGGGACATCATTTGGTGTGAAGTCCATATCGTTTCGCAGCAGGAAGGAAAACATCAAGGAGGCGGCGAAAGCAACTATATGAGCAAGTATAATCAGGGGCTTGCGAAACGTGAGCAACACCGCAGGAGGAGTTGAGAACTCCGGCGGGTTTTGATTCTTGCTTTTCAGGTGTGTGTTTGTGTTTGTGTTTGAGTCAGGCATATTTTCTCAGCACCATAGTTTTGTCCTTAAGTATAACAACAACTTAAGCGTGTGTCAAGAGATTATCGCTATACAATTGGGATGTCCACCGACCTCTATATGGTCTCTGGAAGGCTGTAAAAGAATATGAAAGCCCCTTGAGAGAGAAATTAGCGTCCTTGTGAGCATAGCACGGGGCGTGACGCAAAACAACCCGCAATCCAGAACCATCCATCCGCCATATTTTAAGATATTCGAGCAAAGAAGTTATTCTGTTACTCTGTTGAAGACGATGAATCCGGCTGCGTTTCTGAATCCGGCTGCACTTCTTCGGGCCTGGATTCGGTTGTGGCCGGTTCAGTTTCGACATCCTCGAAATGTGTGTAAATGTCCTCCAGAGCGGTATTATCAACTCTGTTGCGCATAAGTGAATAGATTATAGTATTGGCGGAAAAATAAAAACTTATTATGAAAGAGACTATTAAACCGACAACAGCCAGTAAGCATAAGTATACTAAAAAGGCCGCAACTGATTCTGCGCCTCCCGGCAAAACTAATAAACCACGCAAGCTTCCAAAGCTTGGCTTCTGCCAGATTGCTGTAAGCTTGCTGTTGTCGCCCAGGACACCAACCTGCAAAAACCAGTATGTAGCCCGCAGCAACAAAAAGGCAAAAAATCGCACAAACATGTAGCAAATTGCGCCGTGAACCACAGCTATCGCCGTATAAAAGCCCATCCGCCACGGCTTTGCATATACATAACTAAAAGAACGACTTATCGCATCAAAACAGTCTGAATCGTCGTATGCCACGGCAGGGAACATCAGGTTAAATCCTGCAACCGCCCCTATCAAAACGACGGCTATCAACGCGCCTGCAATCAAAGCTAACAGCATAAAGATAGCCATTATCAACTCACCGACCCTCGGAATGTTGCCCATCAGTCCCAGAAGAAATATGAACAGGCCTATGAAGATAATTATGGCGAGCGGTGCCAAAGGTGCGGTGAAAAAACTTGTGAATCTTTTTGCGCTGAACCGCAGCGCCTCGGTCAGGCCTGGTTTTTCACCTCGGGCAAATTGCAGCGCCGCAATTCGGCAAATGGCTCCGCCTGCAACGGAGACCACAGCAAGTGTTATTACAAAAAAGATGATGCAATAAAGATAATGGTCCGTAAGTACCTCTCCCACTGCTGTAAAACACTCAGTAATATTTGCCTTTACACCCGGCAGGTCGAATAGTAATAGTGAATAGACTGTCCCGTGAAATCCTGTTGCCCCGGTATACCAGAGTGTGGAAAATACGCCAGTTTCACCTTGACTTGATGTGGCAACAACTATAAGGTCCATAATCCAGCCGGCCAGGCATATAATAGCCACTGCCAGAAAAGCGATTATTAATTTGCTTGGCTGAATGGCCATACGGAAGGCCTGGAATATCTTTGGGAAGAGAACAGTGTCAAAAACTTGAGAGAGTTCTTTTTTGCTGTGCATTTTGTGTCCTTTCAAAAGGGTTACAATTGCATTGTCTTAATATAGAGAACAGATACGAGAAATATATAGTTATTATCAGTCACTTTCAACAGATTTTGCAATATTTTATTTTAGAATATCGTCATTTACCGCTTGTCAGAAGGGGTATCGGAGGAAGTATCGGCTGGCTCGGCGGATTCCTGCGACTGTAACTCGGAAATTATCTTGTATTTGTCATCCAGCCAGGCACCCAAATCCACCAGCTTGCACCGCCGGGAGCAAAAAGGAAAGTATTTTGCCTCTTCGGATTGTGCTTGAGGTGACAGCTTAACGGTTTTGTGGCAGACTGGACATCTGTGTTTCATACTAAGATATTAATCTACCCTTTTCGGTCGCAAAACGAAATGTTTTTTTGCCGGCCGTTTCTAAATAATGGGAAATTAGCTCGGCGAATATGAAAAAGCCCTCCTCCCTCAGGTAACCTGTTGAGCTTTTCTCGTATGCTGCTGCTTGTTGCCGGCAGGGGCAAGTCAAAGCCGGCTTTAGCTATTAGAAGATTCTTCTTCTGAATCGTCGGTACTTTCATATTCTTGCGGCTCTGACATTGATTGTTCCGGCTCTGTTACAAGCCCCTGTTCCAGCATTCGGGCATATTCAACACAGTATCTGGCCCAGGGCTTGGCTTCGAGCCGAGCCTTGGCTATTGGTTTGGCGGTTGCTTCGCAGATGCCGTAAGTTCGCTGCTCGATACGCTGCATCGCATCGTTGATTTCTTGCAGTAATTTCCTCTCGCTGTCCATCAATCCCAAAGCGAATTCCTGCTCGTAGTTATCGGTTCCGAGGTCGGCCATATGGATTGGCATACTTGAGAGGTCTCCGGTTGCATCCAGGTGGGACTTTTTGAGAGCTTCGTCTTCAATTTCGCTTACATTTCTCAGGATTTCCCTGCGTTTTTCCAGCAGCATTAGTTTGAAACGCTCAATGTCGGCAGCAGTCAAACGACTTTTCTTTGTCCGAGCTGGGTTCTTTTTTTTTCCTGAAGCCTTTTTGCGTTTCTGTGTCACTTCTTCGTCTACCTTTCTTGCTACTAAACCCTTCTTTGCACATCTGCGAAAAAACGTATTATAACATATTAAAGTGTGTTATGTACAATACTACTTTCATCCAAAATTGCGATACTAAGTCGTGAGAGTATAGCCGGCACAATTAAATTACGCAAGCGAATTTGCTTCGGCAGTGCTAACTTCTTGTAAAATAAGTAGTTACAGTAAAAGCTGCTGCGGTTATTTCTGTCGATTGCTGTCCGGGTTGCCGTTGATTTGTCTGCTATCTTTCGCAAATTTGCCTAAAGGAATGAAGAATTTTTCCTGCCCGACCTTACCCGAAAAGACCCTGACGCCAAAGACTTTCTCGATTTGCTCCGGCGAGAAAACATCTTTGGCGCGGCCGTACTGGTAACTGCTGTCGGCTCCGAGAAGTAGAGTAACGTCTGCGTATTGAACTGCGAGGTTGATATCGTGTGTTACCGCTACGATTGTTTTACCTTTTTCAAGCTGCATCCTTTTGAGCAAATCATATATGCCAACCTGATGTTTCAAATCCAGAAAGCTCGTCGGCTCATCCAAGAGCAAAATAGCGGTGTTTTGTGCAAGTGCCCTCGCGATGAAAACCCGCTGCCGCTCGCCTCCACTCAGGCTTGAGAGCGTTCGCGAGGCAAACTGAGCTGTGTCGGTTGCCTCGAGTGCTTCGTTGACTATGTCCCTGTCGGCTTTGCTCTCAAATCCCATTTGTCCATAATAAGGCGTTCTTGCCATTAAAACCATCTCGATTACCGAAAAGCCGAATATCGGCACGAATTCCTGCCGTACAACCGCTACTTTGGCGGCGAGGGCTTCGGTGCTGTATGATTTTATCGCTGCTGCATCAATTCTTATCGAGCCTGATTTTGGCACCAGCGAGCCGCAAAGCAGATTAAGCAATGTAGTCTTACCCGTTCCATTCGGCCCTGCTATTACCAGAAACGTCGCTGGCATTACTTCAAAACTCAGGTCCCGCAGAACCTCAACCTGGGTTCCCGTTTTGCGACCTGTTCCAAAACGAGGTCCGTCAGGATATCCAAAACTCAAATGGCTAACTTCTATAATGCTCATTTGCTTAACCAGCCGACCTTATGCGTGTGCTTAACCAGCAAGACCAGGAAGAAAGGCCCGCCCACGATGGCCGTCACCACACCAACAGGCAATTGCGCAGGAGCAACGACGATGCGTGCCAGCGTGTCAGCAGCCACCAGGAATATCGCCCCGACAATACCGCTTAACGGAAGCAGCTGACGGTGGTCGGGGCCGAATACCAGTCGAACTGCATGCGGAACAACCAGCCCCACAAATCCTATGAGACCGCTCAAGCTGACCGCAACAGCGGTTATAAGGGCTGCGACCGCAAAGGCGATTGTCCGGGTCCTGGCAGTGTTTACGCCCATACTCCTGGCGTCGTCCTCGCCGAAGCTGATGGCATTTAACTGCGGACTGATGTAAAATAGCGCGAGCATCCCTGCCGCTACACATCCAGCCCCGAGCCACAGGACAAGAAAATCTTCTTCGGTCATATTGCCCATCAGCCAGAATATCGTCGCATGTACCTGCTGGCCTTTTGCTACCGATATCAAGAACATAATCACCGCTGAAAAGAAGGCGTTGACGACCACCCCTGCGAGCAGCAAGCCCGTCACATGGGACTTTCCCGCCAGGCGGCCGATGAACCACACCAGCCAGACTGTCCCCAGCGCCCCTGCAAATGCGAAAACCGCTATCGGCGACCGTCCCCACAACGTCCAGCTCAACCCGCTGAGGACCGCGACAATCGCCCCCAGCCCGGCTCCGCTGGAAATGCCAAGTATATATGGGTCTGCGAGGGGATTGCGCAAAAGCGCCTGGAAAATAACGCCCGAACACGCAAGCGCAGCTCCGACTATGCAGGCGAGAATAATTCGAGGCAGTCTGACCTGCACAAATATTTCATAGTCAGGGTTTACAGCTTCCTGTCCCCCAGCTCCACCAAATACCGCTTTCAATGAAACACTCTCAGTGCCCATCAAAGAGCACACAAACATCACCGCCGCCAGCACTACAAGTGCCGATGTGACCCTCACGACCAACTTTCTTGCTGTCAATAATTCCTTCACTACTTCAGTTCTCAAAAAGCTCCGGTCTTAAGCACTTAGCGATTGTTTCCACGCCCTCATACAGTCGGGGCCCAAGCCGCGATACCGTATCGCCATCTATAACGTAGACTCGCCTGTCTCTCACAGCCGGCACATTCTTAAACTTGCTCCAGTACTGCAACGCCTTATCCTGTTGTCCGGCCAGGTCCTCTTGCTCCATCGCCGGTTCAATTATAACATCTGCACCACAGGCGATGACCTGCTCGCCCCCGATTGGCGGATACTTATGCACCGTTGGCCCGATAGCGTTTTCACCGCCGGCCAGTTCAATTATCTCGTTGACAAAAGTATTCCTTCCAGCTACCCGTAAAGGCTCTCTCTGAACAATCCAGAGTACCTTTACCCTGTCATTTGTGCCAACCAGAGCTGAGAGGTTATCCAGCTTTTTCCTGATGTTACCCACTAATTCATTTGCTTCATACCGCCTGCCGGTCGCTGCACCAATTCTTTCAATCGCCTCGAAAAGCTCGCTCACCTTTTCAATGTTCAGCGCCAAGCTGTTATAGCCGATTCGTTTCAGTCGCTGAGCAAGATTTCTTTGCTGGCTGAATCCAAGTGTAATTACGAGGTCCGGCTTAGCTGCTATCACCGCTTCGATATTCGGCTGCCAAAAGGTCCCTACTTTGCTCCTGTCGGCTGTTTCCGGAGGGTAGTCACTGTCATTGGAGACCGCAACGATTTTTTCATCCAAACCCAAAGCGAAAAGTATCTCTGTGAGGTTCGGGGCCATTGAGACAATTCTGTCCGCCTGGC
Organism: Phycisphaerae bacterium; assembly: GCA_030601745.1. GTDB lineage: Bacteria > Planctomycetota > Phycisphaerae > Sedimentisphaerales > Anaerobacaceae > JAUVYQ01. Next base: position 26,421 of record JAUWBI010000036.1, on the reverse strand, counting down.
TCGGCAGGGGGGTAACGCTGCGACACTGCTCTTGCCGGACGCCGAATATTGCAAATCCCGCGCCGGTCCAGCACAGGATTATCAGCGATAGCCACCACCACTTGTTCATTAAGTTCTCTTGAACTGCTTTTCCAAATCGCTTGTCGAGAATTTTATTGTAGTGGGTCTGCCGTGGGGACACCGACTCGCTCTTTCAGCGGTTTCTCTATCTGCAAGCAGCTGTTCCATTTCGCTGTCGCTTAGCTTTTGGCCGGCCTTGATTGCCGCCTTACACGCAGCCATATTCAAAATCTCATCAAGCAGTCTTTCTGCATCAAGCCCCGCATCCTTGTCAGTAAGCAAATCGATTAGATCCTGAACGAAATCGAGCGGTGCCGCCTTTGCCAGCAGGGTGGGAAATGCCTGTATAGCGTAAGTATGCGGGCCAAACGGTGCAAGCTCGATTCCCAATTTTTCGATCAGCTCGGCATTGGTTTTAAGCGCATCGGCCTGAGCGTCGGTCAGCTCAAAACTTTCAGGTATCAGCAGCTTCTGGGATTCGAGCTTGCCGGCCGACATTCGCCTGCACAAATCTTCATATATTATGCGTTCGTGAAGCGCGTGCTGGTCAATGATGACAAATCCATCATCGGTTTGTGCGACAATGAAGCTGTCGTGGATTTGCAGGAATTTTCTTTGCGGCTCCGGCCTTTCGTATCCCCTCTCTCGTATCTGGTATCTCGCTTCATATTTTGCGGTTCCGGCTTTGTGTTCGAATTGCTGCTGTGTTTGAACAGGTCTGTGCTTTTTGAAAAAATCGGCCATTGCATCGGCAATTTTTTGGTCCCGCACCGAACCGGAACGCGATGATGTGCTTTGTTGGTACGGGATTGCCGGCAGTTTTGCACCCGTCTCAAGATTTGTCCCTAAGAGTTTTTCCCGCAGACACCCAAGGATTTGCGAATGAACCAGATTGGCATTATAAAAACGCACCTCGATTTTCGTGGGATGTACGTTTACGTCTACATCTTCGCAGGGCATTTGAATAAACAAAAAGATGACAGGGAATCTGTCCGGCTCCAGGTGCCCGCGGTATGCCTCTTTGATTGCGTGCGAGATAAATTTGTCGCGGATGAATCGGCCGTTTAGAAATACATATTGAAATTTGTTATTTGTTCTCGAAATGCCGGGCTTGCCCAGTAGAGCGAAAATATGCAGTTCTCTCTCGCTGCTTTCAGTTTCAATTAAATTTTCAGAAATATCAGGCGAGAACAATTCTACTATGCGCCGGCGAAGACCCTCCTTGCTCGATAATCGATAAAGCTCTCTGCCGTTATGGTACAGAGTCATATCCAGGTTCTCATTTGCCAGTGCAGTCCGTATGAAGCGCTCAGTGATATGAGTCATTTCGGTGTTGGCGGTTTTAAGGAATTTGCGTCTGGCGGGTAGTTTATAAAAAAGGTCTCGGACCTGGATTGTTGTGCCGTAATCTGCGCTGCAGGGGCTGACACTGCCTTTATTTCCGCAATCAATCTCAACGCAGTTGGCGCTGGTTGAATCTTTTGTTTTGCTTACGCCCCTGACTTGTGCCACCGAGGCGATACTTGCTAATGCTTCGCCTCTAAAGCCAAGCGTCGATATACCCCGCAGGTCGGAGCTGGTTTTGATTTTGCTGGTGGTGTGTGACTCGAATGCGCTGGCCAGGTCTTCGCCGTCCATCCCACAGCCATTATCGGCGACCGATATTAGTTTTCGCCCGCCATCTTCGACGGATACTGTTATTTTTGTTGCTCCCGCATCGATGCTGTTTTCCATCAGTTCCTTGACCACACTGGCAGGGCGTTCGATTACCTCGCCGGCTGCAATCATATTAACCATATTCTGGTCAAGGACGATTATCTGGCCCATTGTTTTCTCCCACCCCTATCAGAAAAACAGCCTGCGTTTATATTAGCTTTTAAGCAAGCTTTTGCCGGTCATTTCTTCGGGCTGCGGCAGCTTCATCATTTCCAGCAGGGTAGGCCCTATGTCGGCTAATCTGCCGCCTTCTCGCAGCTTTCTATTTTTATAACGCTTGTCGAACATAATTAACGGCACATCGCCAATGGTGTGAGCGGTGTGCGGGTTATCCGGGCTTCCATCTATCATTTTTTCGAAATTGCCGTGGTCGGCGGTAATTATAGCCGACCCGCCAAGCCCCTTGACTTTGTCCAGGATTTTGCCGACGCATTCGTCCACCGTCTCAGCGGCTATAATCGCTGCGGACAGTATGCCCGTATGGCCGACCATATCCGGATTGGCAAAATTGACCACCATTACATCGTATTTGTTCAAGTCGAGTCTTTTCAGTACAATGCCGGCAACCTCGTAAGCGCTCATCTCAGGCTTCAAGTCGTATGTTCGCACTCGCGGCGAAGGCACGATTTGCCTGTCTTCACCGCTGAAGGGCTTTTCGGTGTAATCGTTGAAGAAGAAGGTGACGTGGGCATATTTTTCCGTCTCGGCACAGCGAAATTGCTTCAGGCCCAGAGAGCTCCAGTATGCCCCTAAGATATTTTTCATTTTTGGCGGCTTCGGAAACGCCACCGGTGCCGGTATCGTTGCGTCGTACTCGGTCGTACAGACGTAATATATATTCGGCCTGGTTGTTCTCGGAAACTCTTTGAAATCCCGCTCAACAAATGCCCGTGTAATTTCACGAGGTCTGTCACCGCGGAAGTTAAAGAATATTACACCGTCGCCGTCGTCGATGGTGGCTAAAGGTTCATTGTCACTATTGACAATGCAGGTCGGCTCGATAAATTCATCCGTTACATCTTTTTCATAACTTTTGGCAACCGCTTCTGCTGCGGTAGCTGCTTTAATACCTTTGCCAATCCTCAGACATTCATAGGCCTTTTGCACGCGGTCCCACCGGCTGTCGCGGTCCATCGCGTAGAACCTGCCCATAACGCTTGCGATTTTGCCTGCGCCTATTTCTTCGGCTTTCTTCTCGATATCGGCTATGTATCCTGCTCCGCTGTTCGGCGGTGAATCCCGGCCATCGGTAAATGCGTGGATAAAAATATCTTTTATGCCGTTTCTTTTTGCCAGCTCAAGCAGGCCGTACAAGTGGTCCAGCAGTGAGTGTACACCAATGTCACTGCACAGGCCCATCACGTGCATTTTGCTATTATTGTTTTTTACAAATTTGATTAAGTTGAGAAATTCCTTATTCTCAAAAAAAGAGCCGTCGCGAATGGCCCTGCTGATTCTTACAGATTCCTGTGGGACGATTCTGCCGGCCCCGATATTTTGATGTCCTACTTCGCTATTGCCCATCGTTCCGTCCGGCAGGCCCACATCTTCACCGCTTGTATGGATAAGGCAGTTTGGATACTCGGCCATCAGCATGTCATCTGTCGGGGTGTTGGCGCACTTGACAGCATTATAGTCATCTTCATCCGGATTTGGATTATAACCCCAGCCGTCGCGGATAATCAGTACGAATGGCTTGTTCTTCAAAATTACTTTTTGTTTTGCCATAAAAGAAGGGCCTTTCGAATATAAAGTAAAACTATCCGCACTTTTACCTTTTTACTTTTACCTTTTTTGCTTATTAACCCGATATAATATAAAGCGGTGTTAAATATGTCAAACATTTAGAAAAAACGCTCAAAAAGGGGATTCTCTCTGTGCCGCTAAAAGTTTTTGACAGCAATAGTTACTGTGATATAATTGGTCGCCGATTAAGGATACCTGCTTTGGCAGGTACGAGCTTACAGCCGCGGAAGCGGCTGTGCTAAATGCCGACAAATGGCGCCGGCAGTGTTGTCCTGATACAGAGAAGGGGAACGTATATGTTTAATAGCACAAATGTCCGCCTTGCAATCTGTGTATGCCTGACAGGCGTAATCCTGTTATTTTTGGCCGGCTGTGGCCAGGAACAGCAACAGGCGGTTGATTTATATGTCGATGCTGTAATGCTGCGGGAGCTCGATGAGGATGAAATGGCCATCGAACGGCTCAACTCCGCTGTGAAAATAGACAATCGTTTTCTGTTCGCTTACTCTCTGCTTGGCGAGATTTATCAGGAAACAAAGGATTATGAAAAAAGTGCCGCCTCCTATGAAAAGGCAACAGAATTAAATCCCTGGTCTTTCAAGGATTATTTCAATCTTGGCCGGGTTTACCAGATCATGAAAAAATTTGCACAGGCGGTCAAGGCATACGCTAAAGCCTGTGAACTCAAGCCCAACCATCTGGAAGCGCATGTCGGTGCTGCCGAAAGCTATTATGAAATTGAGGACTACAACAACGCTTTGGTAGCAGCCGGACGAGCCGAACAGATTAACCCTAATGTAAGTGAAATCCAAAAGCTGCTTGGCGATATTTATGAATTGCAAAAAGATTATGACCGGGCCATTGCTTCCTATAAGCGTGCACTGGAAGTAGATAGTAATAACCCTGATATTATGACTTCGCTGGCAGTTTCATATCTAAGAGCCAATTACAATGAGCCAGCAAAAGAGCTGTTAACATCAGTAACACAAATCCAGCCTGATAACAATATCGCCTATCAATACCTTGGATATTGTTATCTGCGGCTTAACGACGTGGACCGGGCAACGGAAAGTTACAGCAGGGCGATTGAGTTAAATGATAAGGATTGGGAGGCATATAGGGGGTTGGGGGTTGCCTATATGTTAAAGGCGCTCGATGATGAAGATGAGACACTGAAGGCAAAAGCAATCCAGCAGTGGCGTCTGTCTCTGGACTTAAAGCCCAATCAACCTAATCGTGAGCGGTTGCTCAAATATATAGAAATATATTCAAAGCAAAATGAATAGCCGACAGCGGATACGCCAAACGCCAATTATGACAGAGTCCGAGAGAGAAGAAAGCAGTGCCCGGCCGACTTCAGGTCGGGCTTTTTTGTCCCGCCCCACCCCTCGGAGGGGTAGGGTCGCAATGCCCGATTTGGCGGCACAGCTTATTTTCTGGCCTTTAATGGCGGCCGGCCTGACGCTGGATTTGTGGAGCAAGAGGGTGGTATTCGACTGGCTGCGGCAAGAGCAAAGTAATAGCGTTTCAATTATAAATGGTTTTTTGCAATTGGTAATGGCATTAAACGATGGCGCCGCCTGGGGATTACTCTCCGGGAAGTCTTATTTGTTAGCGGCAGTTTCCGTTGTTGCATTGATAGTGATTTTCGCGATTTTTCTTCTCGGCGGAACCCGGCAAAAGTTGGTTCACATTGCTCTTGCGCTCTTCGCTGCCGGTGTCTGCGGCAATCTTTACGACAGAATATTCAATAATGGTCTGGTGCGTGACTTTATTGATGTTTATTACCGGCAGTACCATTGGCCTGCGTTTAATGTCGCAGACAGTATGCTTTGTGTCGGCGTTGGGTTAATGATTATTTCAAGCTTTCGGGCTCACAAACGCTCTTCATAGCGGGGTCGCCGTTTGGGGCCTGCTTTTACTGGGAAGTCTTCTCGAAAACGTGCTCGGCAACATAAATAGGGGCATTTGACGCCGCCCCCAGTGCAATCGCATCGGAGGGGCGGGAGTCAACTTCAACGGTTCGCCCGTTCAAACTCAGGTGTATCTTTGCATAGAAGGTATGATTGCGCAGGTCATTTATAACTATCTTTTCTATTTTAGCGCCGAGATTTTCAATTATGCTGTCCAGTAAATCGTGTGTCATCGGGCGGGGCGGCTTGATGCCCTTTAGCCGGCGGTCGATTGCGAAAATTTCGACTATACCGATGACGATAGGGAAGCTGCGCTGGCCGTTACGCTCTTTTAAGACAATTATCTGCTGGTCGGATGTCTCGTTAATGATTATACGTGATAATTCGGCTTCTGTCTCCATTTTGGCACCACCTTTATTGCGGGGTTCCCATTTTGCGGGACATTGCAAAATGGGGCCCCTGTCAACCGTTTAATTCCGAAAGGTGTTTCTCAACGGTCTTTAATTGTTCTGACAGCTCAGCCAGCCTGCCTCTGGCCCGGGCCACTACTTCCGGTTTGGCCCTGGTAACAAAATTTTCATTGGCTAACTTCGCCTCTACTGCCTTTTTCGCTTCTTCAATCTGCTGTTTTTGTTTTTCCAGCCGCTGCCGTTCAGCTTGCGGGTCAATGGCATCATGTACGTAAACTTCCGTTGCATCTGCGATTGCAACTGCAGCGTTTGCGGGTTTTACAATTGCTGTCCCAGCCTTAAATTCTTTTACACCAGCCAATTGATGAATAAGTTCTGCGTTTTGGTTTAGAATGTCAACAGTTTTTTGTTGTGACTTTGCGGATACAACTAACATCTCCTTTGGTGGTATGTTTCTATTACTTCTAATATCCCGGACAGTCCGAATTGCAGCTTGTATAATTTCAATCTGTTTCTCGGCGTCCGGCTCTCGTAAGGAATCAATTTCCCTTGGCCATTCGGCAGCTACCAACGCCTCGGATTTTTTTGCTTCCGCTATGCCCTTAAGGTGTCTGACCGGTACAATTTCATTTAGTTTCTGGAATATTCCTTCAGTGATAAACGGTACAAACGGATGCAATAGTCGCAAAATCTGGTCCAGCACAAAAGCTAAAACATTTTGAGCAATTGGCTTTTCCTGCTCATCTTGCATTCGTGGTTTGACCCATTCGAGATACCAGTCGCAAAAGTCATTCCAGAAAAATCTGTAAAGCTGTGCTAACGGCTCGCTGTATTTGAATTCGTTTAAGGACTCGCCAACGTCAGCGACAGTTTGTGCCAGGCGGGAAAGAATCCATCTGTCGGTGATTGTCATTTTGTCTTTGTCAAATTTGTCCGGCTCGATGCCCTCAAGATTCATCAAGGCAAAACGCGAGGCGTTCCAGAGCTTGTTACAGAAGTTTCGGCCGATATCAAACTTCGGTGATGTATTGGCCTGGCGCCCATCGGGCAGTGTCATTGATACCACCGGCATGCGAATGTCCTGCGTATCCGTAGTCATACTGGCTAATGTAAAGCGCATCGCATCGGCCCCGTGACTGTTAATAGCTACCAGTGGGTCAATTCCATTGCCCAAGCTCTTTGACATCTTGCGTCCTTCACCGTCCTGTATCATCGCGTGAATGTACACTTCACTGAATGGAATATCGCCGCGGCAGTATTGGCCCATCATTACCATACGCGAAACCCACAACGTAATAATCTCGCGGGCGGTACAAAGCACATCGCCCGGATAGAATGTTTTAAGCTCCGGCGTATCATCCGGCCAACCCATCGTACTGAAAGGCCAAAGGGCAGAACTGAACCACGTATCCAGAACGTCCGGGTCCTGAACTAAGTCATCGCAGCCGCACTTTTCGCAGCTTGAGGGGTCTTTCATACCAGTGTTGGTTTGGCCGCATTTTTGACAATACCAAATCGGAATTCTATGTCCCCACCAGAGCTGTCGGCTGATTGGCCAGTCGCGCAGGTTTTCCAGCCAGGTTTGATAGGTTTTAGCGTAGCGCTCCGGGGTAAATCGCAATCGACCGTCAAGTAACGGTTTCAAGGCCAGACCAGCCAGAGAATTTACCGGCACATCAGTACCCTCGATTAACCCGAAGCCAAATTTTTCTCTCAAGTGCTCGATAGGTTCTTTGACAGCGATATACCATTGGTCAGACAGATACGGCTCGATAGGCACATGGCTGCGATAACTGTGTCCGACCTCGTGGGCGTATTCCCGAACGTTCTCAAGAAGATTCTCTTTACGGAACCATTCAACAATGGCCTCGCGTGCCTCAAAACGGTCCATTCCCAGCAAAGATTGCGCTTCCGGCGAATCGGCATCTTCCCAGCCGTACTTGTCGCTGATTGAGCCGTCCGGTGCCATCACGTTTACAACTTCCAGCTCGTGCCGTTGGCCAATCTCCCAGTCATCCGGGTCGTGGGCGGGGGTCACCTTCAAGAAACCGGTAGAAAACCTTGCCTTTTCGTCTTCGCTTTCAGCGTCAGGCAGAACGACATGTTCATCGGCAATGATGGGGATGATGCGACCTACGATTGGAAGCCGAACTTTTTTACCGAGCAGATATTCGGCACGCTCATCTGCCGGATTCATCGCAACGGCTGTATCACCAAGCATCGTCTCCGGCCGGGTCGTGGCAACGGTAACATACTCAATGTGTTTTCCTGCTATCTCGACCGATTCGGCGAGCGGATAGCGCAAATACCAGAAATGTCCCTGCACCGTCTCGTGCTCGACCTCATCGTCGGCCAGCACTGTTTGCGTAGCCGGGTCCCAGTTGACCAGCCGTTTGCCTCGATATATCAGCCCGTCCTTAAAAAGTTTGAAAAACGCAGCACGAACGGCTTTTGTGCAGACCTCATCCATAGTGAACCGGGTTCGCTGCCAGTCGCACGAACAGCCCATTGCCTGCAGTTGTTGAATAATCGTTGCTTCGTATTCGTCTTTCCAGGCCTGCACACGGGCGACGAACTCTTCGCGTGCAAAATCCGTGCGTCGCTTGCCCTCTTCAGCGAGGATGCGTTTCTCAACGACGGTCTGGGTGGCGATACTGGCGTGGTCGGTGCCCGGCATCCAGAGAGTATTGTATTTTTGCATCCGACGGAACCGAATCAGGATATCCTGCAACGTGTTATTCAGTGCATGACCAAGGTGCAGCGGCGCTGTTACGTTAGGCGGCGGGATAACGATAGTATAGTTCTTTTGCTCCCGGCCATCGCCGGCGGCTTCAGCGTGAAAGTATTGGCCTGAGGACCAAATTTCGTTTGCCTGCCTCTCTATCGTCTCTGGCTCATAAACTTTCGAAAGTTCTTCGCCCATAACCTACTCAATTGGTTGCCTATAAAAAATTCCGGCAAAAATATACTGGCCGGAATATCATCTTAATAAAAACAAACAGAAATGTAAAGCAAACAATCAAGTATAAATCAAGTATTCTTGCTTGCTTTTACGATAATTAGCTTTGCGCTTCTGTTTAGCTTAATCGAGGTTCATTGTCATCAGAAACTCAGCGTTGGTTCGGCACTTGGCAAGGCGGCCTTTGAGCAGCTCGATTGATTCGGTCGGGTTCAATTCGCTAAGGACTCTACGGAGCCGATATACAAGCTGAAGCTCTTTTGGGTCGAGCAGTAATTCTTCCCTCCTGGTTCCGCTTCGGCTGATGTCTATAGCCGGCCAGATTCTTCTATCAACAAGGCGCCTGTCGAGGTGCAATTCCATATTTCCGGTTGCCTTAAACTCTTCAAAAATCACCTCGTCCATTTTCGAGCCGGTGTCAATTAACGCGGTCGCAAGAATACTCAGCGAACCACCGTCTTCGACATTTCTTGCTGCACCGAAAAATTTCTTGGGCATTTGCATTGCGCCGGCATCGACACCGCCGGTCAGGATTCTACCCGAGTGCGGCATCTCGGTATTATAGGCACGGGCAAGGCGGGTTATCGAGTCCAGCAGGATTACCACGTCTTTGCCGTACTCGACAAGTCGCTTTGCCTTTTCGATTACGACCTCTGCTACCTGACAGTGACGTGAGGCGGCTTCATCAAAAGTGGAACTTATGACCTCAACGTCTTCAGCGGTTTTCCGCTGCATTTCCGTAACTTCTTCGGGCCGTTCGTCAATCAGCAGCACTATCAGTTTTATTTCAAGGTGATTTATACTGATGGCGTTTGCTATTTTTTGCAGCAGAATTGTCTTGCCGGTTCGCGGTGCGGCAACTATCAGACCACGTTGACCCTTCCCTATCGGCGTTACTAAATCAATTATTCGCATATTTAACTCTTCTGCCGTGGTTTCGAGTATAAAACGCTCCTCCGGATGTAATGGCGTCAGGTCGCTGAATACCACCTTTTCCGCAAGGTTATCGGGGTTTTCATAGTTAATCGCTTCAACGCGCAGAAGGGCAAAATATTTCTCCGAATCTTTCGGCGGCCTGATTTGCCCTGATACAGTGTTTCCGGTTCGCAGGCCGAAACGCCTGATTTGAGACGGTGAGACATAGATGTCGTCCGAAGATGACAAATAGTTATAACTCGGATTTCGCAGAAATCCGTAACCGTCCGGCAGCACTTCCAGTACACCTTCGCCGTACATCAGGCCGTTCTGGCGAATACGCTCCTTGAGAATTCTGAAAACCAAATCCTGCTTCTTGAGGGCACTGTATTCTGTAATATTTTCCTTCTTGGCAATATCGTGCAGCTCTGCGACGGTCAGTTTCTGCAAATCCATCAAATACAAGTTGCCTTTTTTAATCCGCTCGTATTTAGCATGGGTGGATTCTTCCTCAAGTTTTTTGGCTTGCAGGGCTTCGTCATTGGTCTTGACGCCGGGGGCCTGCTCAGCGGCAGCCGTGACCGAGTCGGTCTCTTGCTGTTCCGATACATCGGGATTCGCTTGTTCGGCGGCAGCTTGCTCGGCGGCAGCTTGTTCTTCTGCGACGGCCTTTTTCTTTGCGGTTTTGCGTTTTTTTGTTGTCCCTTTTTCGGTTTTTGCAGCGGCTTTAGCCATAATCACTCCTTTTCCATTTGCGAGAATCTACGATTCCACAGAATAACTTTCCCGTAGGAATTCAATAGGATTTGAACTTTGAATAGTAGAAATAAAACTTATATATCAAAAACGAGTAACACTAATACGAGTGCTCTACGATAAAACCCCGCTTACCCATTACTCACAATGTAAGAGAATATATCAGTGACTTGCCTGGCCAACGCCGAGAAGTCAGAATTGTTATCTATGATATTATCGGTGAGGTTGGCCTTGTTGTCCAGAGAAATCTGAAAATTTTCTCTAATTTTTAGTTGATTTTCTTCAAAAACACCCATTTTTTTTGCCCTATCCACCCTTAATTGCCGTTTACAATCGACAAAAATGAGCTTATCGCACCGCCTGGCCCAGCCAACTTCCACCAATAACGGCATATCCAGCACGATTGCCTTGACCTCATTTTGGCGATTATATTGCCTTATAAGCTCCTCAGCCCGTCCCAGCACAAGGGGATGAATTATCTTGTTAAGCGATGAGAGCTTATCAGCATCGGCAAAAACGACATCGGCCAGTTTCCTGTGGTCGATTTTTCCTGCGGAATTTAAAATAGTCTGGCCGAAAAGGTCAACTATTTTTTCCTTCGCAGATTTTTTCTCAAGCAAGTCGTGAGCAATTTTGTCGGCATCAACGACCTTGCAGCCCAATTTGGCAAACTCGGCTGCAACAGTGCTTTTGCCCGAGCCGACACCACCTAAAATACCTATTATTGGTTTTCTCTTAGGTTTGTCCACAACCAAACAGTTTAAGTGCTTTCTCAGAGGCAGTCAAGTGGATTTGATAATTGATATCCCTGCTTGTTGCCGGCGGGGGCAACAGCTATTTTCGAAGCTATGTTTTTGTGTAGATGCTCTGGCTGGGTTGTTTGTGCAGTGCTTTTTGCAGACTGCCCAGTAGATAGTTTTTCACCGCCATATCCCAGCTCATATTTTTTGCAAGGTCGCAGCCGGTTTGAATCATACTTTCAATTTCGGATTCACTTTTCGCCAGGCGTGAGCATATTTGCATTGCGACCTTTTCGCTCTCACTTGCCTCTATCTGGTTGCGCACCGGCTGGTCAATCTGCAGCATATCTTCGATATCGGCATAGCTTCGGGCTCCCAGGTTGGTATAGTCGGCGATAATGACGTTCTTGACATTTTTTGCGCCGGTTATGTCCTGCAGGAAACCTGAACATCCGCAAACACTGCTTATCACGCATATCCCGCCGAAAGTCAGCGGTTCGAGCTGGGCAATCCCGAACGGCTCATAAATACTCTGGCCGAATTCGACATCGCTTCCCTTGCGGATGTCCATAAATTCCATATCTTCCGGCATCCTGTTGCCGCAGTTTTTTGGCTCAAAGCCGAACTGGTTGATAAAAATAATTTTTATATTGCGACTTTGCGCATTGAATTCCTGCACCGCCGTGTAGAAATTTGCCTCCCCTCCCGACAGGTCAGGCCAGCCCTCGCGGTGAGCAACAGGCCAGTTATATGCCGATTCCATCTTATGGGTATCACGGCCGCGTCTTTGCGAAACTTCGGTTGATAGCAAAAACAGCACCCCGGTTTTGTCCTGGGTTCTAAACTCTCTTTCTATGTGTTCAAGCACACGCAAATCGCGCCACAGCCCTTTGCTCTGCACCATTCTTGTAACGTGCGTGAAGACAAAATCCGGCTTATAACCCAACAGGTTTTCGCAATACTGCTGCAGTTTTTCTTTTGATGTAAGCTTCTCGGTAATGCTGATTTGATATGCAGGTATGCCGTTATAAACTATATCGATGTCGGCGGTTTCGAATTCCGGTGCGAGGAACCGCAATTCGCGGAGGACATAATCGCCTACCGCATATATACGGTCGCAGTATCTTGAGGCTTCTACGAGAGCGTGTTTGAAAAAAGAACTCTGGTCGCCGAACACTTCGTTAACGTAAAGATTGTCGTTGTGAGCCTGCTTGATAACATTATAGAACATCGTATCGTGGCCGGGATGTTCTTCTACGATGCGGCGCATCGTCGCTACTTCGTGAGCATAAAAAACCGTCCGAAAATCACACGTTGGTTCGAGAATAGCCGCCAATACCGTGGGCATTCCCATAAACTCGTGAGAAATAATGACCGTCGATTCTTTAGCTGCGCCGATTGCTTTTAGCGCAGCAATTGCCACCGGCGCCAATCTGATATATTGTTCGTAGTCCCACAGGTTTTCGTACAAATGGCTGCGGACACCGAATTCCTCGAATAGGCGTTTTTTGAATTCGTTGACCACCCCCTTGTCTATATGGCTTACGTCGATGAGCAGTACCTCGGGCGAGCTCTTTATCCCTGTCTGCTTGTCAACAAATGTTCGCCTGCCGTAGACGATACCTGTATTGTAGAAGCTTTCGATCTTACGAAAGGCCGGAGCATATCCTTCGTTTACAAGTCCGTCAACAGTTGAATAGAGCACTTCACCATTCTCGCCGAGTCGCTCTAATACGGTGCCTTCGGTGGTAAACAACGGGCCGACGAGGATTGAGCGGTCAACTGCGTCAAGATAAGATTTACAGGTGAAAAGGCCTTGCAGGACGGCGCCTATACCGCCGATTTTCCCCACCGTCTCGTGGGTAACATGCACTACCGTGGTCTCATTGGCCATACCAGATTTCCCTCCAAGTTGTATGAAGCTCAACCAGGTTGTTTTTACTGTCTCTACATAAAATATAAGAAACAGTTTCATTACAGCCAAATTAGAGGGGATTGTTGGGCCTGCTGTTTTATAGACCGAGAAAATCGCGAATGGTGTGCAGATTTGAGATATGTTTCAAGACCTCTGGCCCGCCCTTGAAAATTTTTCCGCTTGTGGTTAGCTTATTCGGGTGCGGAGGTTTCTTATCAGACCTGAGAGAACCTGCTGAGGGACATCAGCCAATTCCGGCTCAGGCATTTCGCTAAGCGCTATTCTGTCGAGAATCTCTACCGCCTGGGGGCCGTAAGGGGCTATCGAATCTGCGGTTCTTTGGGCTTCGTCCAATTCACCATCAGCCATTTGCCGTAAATAGACAATTATGTTTTTCGTCAACTCCTTATCGCTTATCTCAGGTGCTGACGCGGCGGCCCCGGCCGGTCCATCCGGGACCTCTCTTTCAAGCAAAATCTCTTGTGTAAGCTTGTATGTTTCGGCCATCAGTTCTTTTTGTTTTGCGTTGTCATCTGTATCTATTGGGGCAAGTTTAAGCTCTTCATCAGAATCCAGGCCGGGGACATACAGTTTGTTATGGCATGCCGGGCACTTACTCCGTTTGCCACCGGCATTGTCAGGCGCCTCTATTTTTTTGCCGCAATGCTCGCAATGAAATATTATCGCCATTTTGTCACCTCTGACGAAACCTTTAGTTACTTATCTGTTTTATATTCCGCAACTACCTCGGTGGTGATTCCGCCGCGAGGTGTAAATCGAGAAGTAACCTTCATCCAGCGTGGCTTGCAGACACCACTCAAGTCATCCAGTATATCATTTGTCAGTGCCTCATAAAAAATGCCCTTATTACGGTAGCTTTGCATATAGAACTTCAAGCTCTTTAGCTCGATGCATAATTTGTCGGGACAGTATTCGATGACAATCTCGCCGAAATCCGGCTGGCCCGTTCGAGGACAAACACTGGTAAATTCAGGACACCTGATTGTAATAACATAATCTCGCTCGGGACGAGGATTATCGAACAGCTCCAATTTTACCCGTTCGTCCATTACTTGACCCCTCTTACAAATCTTGCCATACCAATATAATCCAAATCCCAGCTTCAGACAAGCAATAATCAATGGCCGAGAAAATAAAAAACTTTTATAAAACATCTACAAAAATCGTCTTTCATTGTTTTTTGACAACATCTGACGAATTCAGTAAAATGCCGCTGTTGTTGAAAATTTTCTGACAATCGAGTTTTATTGCAAAGGTACCCAGGGAGGGAAAAAGGAGAATATTAAATGAAATCCAATACTATAGTTTTCAACAGGCGCCGATTCTTAACCGCTTTCGGTACGGCGGCAGCGGCTGTAACTTTGCCGTCTTGTGCCTTTGCCGCTAAACCTGCGGCAAAGGTGAGAAAACCCAATTTCGTTTTTATTTTTGCCGATGACCTGGGCTGGGGCGACCTGGGCTGTTATGGGAATCGGCAGATAAAAACACCCAACCTGGACGAACTCGCTAAAAAAGGAACACTGTTCACGCAGTTTTATGTTAATGGCTCGGTCTGCTCGCCCTCGCGAGCAGCTATTATGACCAGCCACTTCCCCGCACGCCACGGTGTTCACGGTCATTTTTCAACTGAGAGATCGAACAAGGCGCGCGCTATGCCCAACTGGCTCGACTCCAAAGTGCATACAGTAACAAAACTTCTGAAGATTGCCGGCTATACCACCGGACATTTCGGCAAATGGCACCTCGGCTCCGGAAAAGACGCTCCGACGCCCGGTGATTATGGCATCGACGAGCATATTACCAGGTCTTCTAACGGCCCGCAGCTCGAGGGCCCGAGCGACCCATATTTCCGTGCCAAGTCCACCGCTCAGATCGTTGACAAAACCATACAGTTTATCGAAAAGAACCGTGACAGGCCCTTCTATGTAAATGTATGGACGCTCGTGCCGCACGCTACGCTGCATCCCACCGACGAGCAGATGAAGCCCTACCAACGATACGCGCCCCGAGGTGTCCCTTATAAGGGAGTCAAGCAAATATACTATGCCTCTGTCTCGGACCTCGACCGCCAGATTGGCCGGCTGATTAAGAGAATTGACGAACTTGGCCTGGCTGATAATACCGTCATCGCCTTTTCTAGTGACAATGGCCCTGAAGACTTTGATATCCGAAACGCCGTCCACAGCGGTATTGGCGGTACCGGCCCATTCCGCGGAAGAAAGCGAAGTATATATGAAGGCGGCATCCGTATGCCATTTATTGTCCGTTGGACTAACCACGCCCCTGCCGGCAAGGTAGATAACACAACCGTTACCGGCGGTGTCGATTGGCTTCCTACTGTTTGTAGTTTAGCCGGTGTCAAACTGCCAGCTGATTTGAACCCTGATGGCGAAGATATGTCAGCCGCATTGCTTGGCAAACCAAAATCGCGCACCAGGCCTTTGATGTGGGAGTGGCGATTCCGAATCTTTGGTGATATGGTCCACAAAAGCCCAATGCTGGCTATTCGCGACGGAAAGTGGAAGCTGCTGATGAATCCTGACCGCAGCCGAATCGAACTGTATGATATTCCCAGTGACCCCACAGAGTTGGATAACCTCGCCGCTCAACATCCCGATGTAGTGAAAAAACTTTCTCAACAGCTACTAAAATGGCAGGCAACTCTTCCGCCTGGTCCTATTGAGCAGACGGCAGGTTCCAATGCCTATCCCTGGCCGAAAGGGCAATAACCGGAGAAAGCACTGGACCAGAGAAATCGTAGTTCTAAGTTATGACGGAGAATAACCGGTGGCAGATAAAAAAGCAGTAGTCTTACTAAGCGGCGGGCTTGATTCCGCTACAACCTTGGCCATCGCCCGCAGTGAGGGCTTCCGGTGCTATGCCGTAACTTTCAGATATGGCCAACGGCATCAGCAGGAAATCGAGGCCGCAAAGAAAGTGGTTCATTCGCTGGGAGCGGTTGAGCATTGCATAATCGATATTGATTTAGCTCGATTTGGCGGCTCAGCCCTTACCGACCCAAATATCAAGGTGCCGAAGGATAGGCCCGGGTTGGCTAATCCGGCTCAAATTCCGCCAACCTATGTCCCTGCCCGCAACACGATATTCTTAAGTTATGCTCTTGCCTGGGCCGAAGTACTGGGCGCGTTTGATATCTTCATCGGCGTTAACGCAATCGACTACAGCGGCTATCCCGACTGCCGGGCTGAATTCATATCGGCCTTTGAGAAAACCGCCAACCTCGCCACCGCCGCCGCCGTCCAGAGTAAAGGCCAATACCGCATTCACACCCCGATTATAAATATGACAAAGGCCCAGATTATTCTTACCGGCACCAAACTCAAGGTGGACTATTCCCTGACGCACAGTTGCTACGACCCGGATGAGCAGGGCAGAAGCTGCGGCCAGTGCGACTCCTGCAGATTAAGATTAAAGGGCTTTGCAGAAGCAGGCCTGAAAGACCCCATCGAATACGTGACGTAGTAGGTGCGAACAGTTTGTCATTCCCGCGAAAGCGGGAATCCATCTTATTAGAAACGAAAAATGCGCATAAGTGAGATATTTTATTCTTTGCAGGGCGAAGGTTTTTTGGCAGGGGTCCCCAGCGCGTTCGTGCGTTTGGCTGGCTGCCCTTTACGCTGCCGGTGGTGCGACACAAAATACGCCTGGGACGAAACAGCAGGGCGGTACTATAGCATAGAAAAAATTGTCAGGACCGTTCAACAAACCCAGAGCAAATTCGTGGTAATAACCGGCGGAGAGCCAATGATAAATTCGGATTTGCCGCAGTTAGTGCAAAAACTAAAAGCATCTGACAAACATATAACTATCGAAACAGCAGGGATTGCGTTTATACCGGCTCTGTCCTGTGATTTAATGAGTATTAGCCCGAAATTGAGCAACTCCACGCCGGACGACCCGGAGCTTGCAGCGGTTCACGAGAATTCAAGATTAGATACAGCCGTCTTGCGCGAGCTGATTGATAATTATGAATACCAGCTAAAATTTGTCGTTGATTCGCAGGACGATTTACCGGAAATACAGCAGACGATAGAAGAAATCGGAAATATAGATTTACAAAAGGTAATGTTAATGCCGCAGGCGGCTACAAGGGATGAGCTTTTAGCCAAATCGCCAATGGTCGCTGATATGTGCAAACGCACCGGCTTTGCATTTTGCCAGCGTCTGCAGGTCCTGCTCTGGAATACTGCAAAAGGAAGGTAGCTTCGTCCAACCTGATGATGAGCAAAAATTCCTTTGACAGTATTCACCGCATATGTAGACTTCTAAATAAAGAAGGAGATTATCTATGCTATTTACTGAAGGAAGAAGAGAAGGTGTCTTTAAAGATGTGCCTTAATCTATCGAGCATTCTCTTTGCAGCAATGCTTGCCTCAGAATTCTTTGTTAAATTTTCTGTATCTGTGCGACTAATTCTTGTTTTACTCTTGATTGCTTTGATTGTCCTGGCTGTGACTGCTTGTCCACCGCGCAGGAATGAAAGGAGCGGATAATATGTTTTTAGAAGCCGCAATAGCTGTCGGAGTATTGGCGATAATTGGGCTGATTCTCTTTGCAATCGAGCGCTGGCGGATGAAGCATCAACGTCGGTAGTGGATATGCACAGGCGCACCAGTTTTGCATTCTGCCAGCGCTTGCAGGTTCTACTCTGGAACAACGAAAGAGGTACGTAACATTACTTAAGCTTTCATCCTTAATATTTAAGCGGTCCTTTCAGCAGCCGAATATCGTCAATCCAAACCGTGCCCTTGCCATTTATGACCAGATTAAGCTTTACATTGTCGGGGTTCTCTCCGGCTTTCAGGAAGAATGGTGTCTCTTCTGTCGTCCAATCTGTGGTACCGGTCAAAGGCGTCTCAAGCCCCCTTGAGAAAAACTCTCCCAGGCCGGCTATATGACACCACATTTCCAGGTAGACTTGGCCTTCGACATCTTCTGTTCGGAGCCGCGCCTGATAAATCAAACGTGCGTTCTCGATGTCTATGTCACCTATTTCAAACAAGCGTATCGTGGTAGGTTCGCTCGCTTCAATTCGCAGAGACCCATTGCCGTCGCTCGAAATTTGCTTATCAATTCGAACATCCGTTTGAGTTATTAGCCCTTCTGTATTGTCAAGAGGAAACGATTTCAGTTCGGTTACTTCGACTCCCGCCTGCATATGTTGTGAATCAACTCTTGCCGCCATGAATATTAAGAAAGGAGCAGTAATGGCTATCGTAAGGCAAAGAACAACATATCCGATTATCAATCCCGCCAGAGCCAGCCCACGGCCTTGAACTGCCGGCTCTTTTTTTACTTTTCCCAGAGCTAAGTGTCCGCAGATTATGGCAGGGATGCAGCCAATTGGGCCAACCAGTGAAAAGACCAGAGATGCAATTGCCAGGCCGGATGTACTGACTGGCTTGGATTCACCTGGACCGGCTGGTCCAACATCAACCTTCGCACTTTTTCGCAGCGTCTTTAGCAACTCCTCGTATTCGTTCTCACTTATCTTGCCTTCGTTACGAAGCTGCAGCAGTTCTTCTTCTGACGATACATTTGATATGTTTTCCATTTTTTAATCTCCTGAAAGTTTTTCAAGTTTTTCTTTGGCCTCGGCAACACTAATTTCTTCTGTTCGCAATT
This sequence comes from Phycisphaerae bacterium, assembly GCA_030601745.1. Lineage (GTDB taxonomy): Bacteria > Planctomycetota > Phycisphaerae > Sedimentisphaerales > Anaerobacaceae > JAUVYQ01. The sequence continues at coordinate 7,624 of JAUWBI010000036.1, read as the reverse complement.
GCTCCAGAACGGCCTTTTTCTGAGCATCCATTTTCTTCACTGCCTTGTAGTTCGCAATCAACCTGTCCAACCTGGAGCGTATCGCCGCATATCCTAATGAGCCGCTCTGCTCCAGAGTTTTGATGCTGAATCCAGCTAAAAGATATTGTTCGAGGAAGTTCTGGTCTTCCGGCGCGAGTTTATCGAAGAAAGTCTCGCTGAAATTGCCTTCAATTTTGACCCCGCAGGCTGCGCAGGCCATCGCTGCCGTCTGCATCGGCAGGCCGCAGGAAGGACAGGATGTTGAAAGCAGTTTCTTTGCCATAATTACAAATATTAGCACATTCAGCAGCAAAGTCAAGAAAAATTCGGGAAAATTTGAAAAAATCCTAATTTTTTTTGAGATGGCAAATTTGCTTAATTTGCCTTTTTTACTGTCATTTCTGCTAAGCAGCGAGGTTGATAACCCGTGGTATGCCCATTTTTCCAATCTGTGGATTGATAATTGACAATCAATAATCGATAATCAATAATCAGTTCAAAGGCCCGGGTGGCGGAATAGGCAGACGCGCTAGCTTGAGGGGCTAGTGGGAAATTTTCCCGTGCTGGTTCGACTCCAGTCCCGGGCAGTAGCCATCCATAATCGAGATAAAAGGCAAAATTAAAAAGTAAGCAATTCAAAGGAGCGAAAAATACCGAACGGTGAACAACAGGGTTTCGTCGGACGCCGGGTGATGTCGATTGATGCGCTGCGGGGATTTGATATGTTCTGGATTATCGGCGGCGGGACGATATTCCGCAGTTTGCACGAGATATTTCGTCACCCGGCCACGAAGTGGATAAACCGGCAACTGTTGTCACACGCGGAGTGGGAGGGGTTTCGCCCGTGGGATTTAATTATGCCGTTGTTTTTGTTTGTTGTGGGGGTCGTGATGCCGTTCTCATTCAACAAACGCCTCGCGCGGAGTGACAGCAAAAGACAACTGTATTTTCATATCATCAAACGAACGTTGATTCTTTTTGTGTTGGGGATGATTGCCCAGGGACACCTGCTGGCGTACGATTTATCAAAGCTGCATATTTATTCTAACACTTTGCAGGCGATTGCAGCGGGTTACCTTATTGCGGCGATAGTGATGCTGAATATGCGGATTGTATGGCAGATGGTAACGATGGCGGCTTTGCTGCTGTTGTTCTGGGCCTTGATGATGCTGGTTCCGGTGCCGGGCTATGGGGCGGGTGTATTGACGCCGGATGGGAATCTGGCAATTTATCTGGATAAGCTGATTCTGGGCCGGTTCCAGGATGGAACGTCTTATACCTGGATTTTAAGTAGTATGACATTTGGCTGCACGGTAATGCTTGGGGTGATAGCAGGGCACTTGTTGCGTTCGGAAAAACGCCCGAAGGCAAAGGTCTTATGGCTTTTAGCCGCGGGGGTTGCTTCTCTGGTGCTGGGTTTGATATGGCATATTTGGTTTCCAATCATCAAGCACCTGTGGACAAGCTCATTTGTGCTTTTTTCAGCAGGGCTGTGCTACCTGCTGTTAGCGTTGTTCTATTTAATTATGGATGTATGGGGTTTTAAGAAGTGGGCGTTTGGCTTTGTGGTAATCGGGATGAACGCGATTGCGGTATATATGGCGACCCGGCTGTTTGATTTTCGCCGAATCGGCAATATTTTCGTAGGCGGGCTGGACAAGTGGTGCGGAAACTGGAATCCCTTTATTCACGCCGTCGCAGGGCTTGCGGTGATATGGCTGATACTATGGTGGATGTATCGGAAGAAGGCATTTATTAAGGTGTGAAGCGGATACCGCCCGGATGCCGCCCACATTCAGGTAATCCTCAATATTTTTTGGCTATGCAGGGCATTTTTCCTTGACCTCACCGGCAAAACCACTATAATGAGGATAGCTTTTTCATTTTTCTGTAACCCCTGCTTTTCTCCTCTTTCTCCTCCCTCCGCAAAGCAGGGGTTTTTTTTATAAAACCACCTCACATAAGAGGTTATTGCCTTTTTCCTTAAACGGCTTAAAGGCCGTTCTGTGCGTTTCCGTGGCCTTCTGGCGGTACTTCCGGAGGGGTTTTGCGTAATTTTTTTTGCTATATTTGCTATATATGGCATTTTTTTCTTGACCCCACTGAAAAGACGGCTATAATTTCTGTACTTTTTCGTTTTCATACCCCTGCTTTATTCGCTTTCTCCCCTCTCTCCTCCTCCTCAAAAAGCAGGGGTTTTTTATTAAGAGCGTCTAACAAAACTTGTACTGTCATTCCGAGCGGAGCGTCGCGAAGTCGAGAAATCTGTTCAAAATAGTCAGCGAAGCGGTTCCTTCTATTAGGTTAATTGGTTTTGTTACAGGCTCTAAATCACCTTTTTAATTGGCTATTGAGTATTTACTATTTGGTTTCTTTTCCAATCGTCAATCGTCAATAGCATGTAGGGTGCGATATTTCGCACCACTGAATATTGCGTTGCCCTTCAGTCGGACGATAAGCTTCATGTGCGGCCTTTAGGACATCGCCTGGAAGCGTTGGTTGGACTTTTTCATGTTTCCTGTTTCAGCCAGTCCGTGTCGACCTTTGAGTCAATTCGCTTGAGCAAAGAGACAACTCGTTTCACAGTCCTGACTGCTCTCTCCGCATCCTCGTACCACAGCCAATTCGACTCCTCTATTTCTTCTACAGTTATCGTCTTCGACTTGAAGTGTGCTAGACGGTTGCGGAGAGAGACAAGCCAAGAGAGATCTTGCATGGCAGCAGAGCCTGGCTGCAATTTCTTGCCGGTCACGACCCGCGGAATGACAAGCCACTTGGCCAGGAGGTCAAGTTTATCGAGGTACTTCGAGAAGTAGTTCCGCGAGAGGCGACTGATACCGTAGTGATTAATGTATGCTTCGAGCGTGAAGGTAGAGAAAACGATCACGATGAGAGCAAGTTCGCCGATAGCATCGTTTCGCGACGCAAGAAAATCTACATCGTCATCAGACATTTCTTTTCCCTCGAGACTACTTCGGAACTGATCATGCTCCCGTTCCAGTTTCTCTATTCGGGAATAAGTATCTGTGACAAGTTTGAAGTAGTCACCGTGATGCGTCCATGCAAACTTGATTGGTTTCGCCGACACTACGCTTCCTTCATTTCAAGCCTAACATAATAGTATACAACACGATTTCCATTGATTTTATGCTACCAGTACAAAAAAAGTACCGGACACCTTTAATTCCTCTGAATTCCTCCTTAAATTCCTTCAGTGGCGACTATGAAAAGCGCACCCCCAGCTGTCGCAGCATTTCGAACGTGTCATGATAATTCACACCAAATGCATCACAAACATTCGGGATAGGAACCTTTCTTCTTATACTGGGGTCGAGGACTTCGTGGGTCACGACGATACGCCCTTTGGACCTGGCGTAAGCAACCAGCCAGCCGTCTGCGCCGGTAGCGAAATCAGCCTTGGCTGCATCTGAGAACTGGTCCTGAGCTTGTACCCAGCTCATCACTTCGCTGTAAGACTCAATGACATCTTCTTCATCGGTCGAAGCAAACGCATCACTGAGTTGCGCTGTTACCCATGTCGCAAGCTCGTCTTTTCCTCGCTCTAGTTCCTGCTTGACGCGATCGATGCTCTGAATCTGCCCATTCGCTGCATGATGGACTAGGCTTTCCCAGAATGGAGGAGCTATATCGAATGCATAGTAACGGCGTGCCGCTTCGATAAATACGTTCGCATCGAGAATATACGTGTTGGCATCCATCGCTACACTCCTCCAAATCCAAGAGAGGCTGCGTAGCGATCGAGCGTTCTTCCATACAACCCCGTCAACCGATAGGCTTCGGAGTAAAGCAGCTTACCTTCCTTAACTGCCCGAATCACCGTAGAAGCGAATCGCTGGCCTACGCGCAGATTCTGAGTGGCGTAGAAATCGCCACCTTCTGACCGACGGTCAGCCGCGCGGCGTTCGTCACTCTGGTAAGCACGATAGAAGTTCAGGAAAGCTTCTCTATTAATAAGGTTCGTGTCCAACGCCCTGCGGGCCGCCACAAGTGCACTGACTTTGAACTGACGAGCAATTGTCTGAAATGGCTCCGAATCGTCTCTGACCGAAGGCCAGATACGGCGCAACTCGCGTTCCGGAATGAGAAACTCTGCGGCCACCCGATTGCACGCCTGTTCCGTCGGGTCTTCTGCTGGCTGCATTTCACGCAAATCGAACGCGGCACTGCTTCCAAAGAACACATGTGCAAGCTCATGCGCGAGGGTGAACATCTGTGCTGCTTTGCCGTCAGTACCATTGACGAATAACAACGGAGCGTACTCATCCACTAGAACAAAGCCCCGGAATTCGGTTGGATCGAGCTTACGGTGTGTGTTATTCCCAACGATACCGTTAACGACAACCAGTATCCCCGCATCCTCTATTGCTTCGCGCATGGTGCTCAGAGCCGCCGTCCACGTACGCTCGGCGGCGGCCCACCCCACATCCAGTCCCAACGTGTCCAGCATACGTTGCACGATCGATCTCTGATTTTCCTCACGTCGTGCAGATCTCACAAACGGCAATTCGCTCTGACCCTGCTCGCTTAAAAACTCACGCATCCAGGCCTGTCGCCGCTGCATTATCTGAATAGTTTCAAGAAGATCAGGGCTTGGCTTCCTTGGGGTATCGTCATGAACCGTACGAAAGTGAGGAATCGGCAATCGCTCCTCAGGTGGTTCACCGAGGAAAAGGAACCCAAGCGGCGTAAGTGTGGCTTTCGCTAAGGATTCCAATTGGCGCAGCGTGGGCTGGGTTTCACCTGTAGCCCACTGCCGGATTCTTGGGAACCTCTGTTCTAAGTCGTCCAGTTCCAGCCCGGACCGACCCACCGCCCAGCGCAACACTTCCTTATCGACGGCCACCCTACTCATGCGGAGTCCTCCTTGCGAACGTCAATCTTACCAGTCAGCAGACCGAGAACGACAGAGCAGACAAACAGCCTTTTCTTCATATTCTCTCCTGGCTAACATAATAATATCTGTGGCAGAGCTATACAACACTTTTTGTTATCAACTTAGTCTACCGGAACTAAAATGTCAACATTCTTGAACGGCTCCTATAGATTCTATAATATCAAAATCTTACCTGTTTGTCACGAATTACTTGTGAAATCCGGGTTAAATCACCTTTTTAATTGGCTATTGAGTATTTACTATTTGGTTTTTTTCCAATCGTCAATCGTCAATAGTAAATAGTAAATTCCTAACTCAGGCCTAATTGTTCGGCCTCGGCGTAGAGGTCGTAGTGTTTCATTTTTTTGAATAAGGTTGTGCGGTTTATCTGAAGTGCTTTGGCGGTTTCCTGCCTGTTCCAGTGATTTGCTTCAAGTGCCTGACGGATAAGATTTCTCTCCGGCTCAGCCAGCGCTTCCTTTAAGCTCAGTGGCTTATATGTTTTTTGCTGCTGATTTTGGTCCTGTTTGACCGAATCCGGCAAATCGTCGAGACCGATGAATTTGTCTTTACTTAGCAAAGCCGCCCGCTCAATTACGTTTTCCAGCTCTCGAACGTTCCCTGGCCAGGGGTAACGCTCTAAATATTCCAGCGCCTCATCGGTAATACCGAGCTTTTCTTTGTTGTGTTGTGCGCAGTATATCCGCAAGAAGTGCTCCGCCAGCAGCCGGACATCGCCTACTCTCTCACACAGAGGCGGCAGGTCTATCGTCACCACATTTATCCGGTAATACAAATCTTCCCGGAATCTGCCTTGCTTTACTTCCTCAGTTAGGTTGCGATTTGAAGCAATTATAATTCGCGTATCGACGGTCCTGGTCTTATTACTGCCGACCGGCTCGAATTGCCTGTCCTCAATGACCCGCAGAAGCTTGACTTGAAAGGCCGGCGAGGCGTTCGCAACTTCATCGAGAAAGATTGTCCCCTCATCTGCAGCCAGAAATTTCCCTTCTTTATTACTTACAGCGCCGGTAAATGACCCTTTAACATGGCCGAACAGTTCGCTTTCAAGCAGTGTCTCCGGAAGTGCCCCGCAGCTTACCTCTACAAACGGCTTATTGCATCGGCTGGAGCGATGGTGTATTGCTCTTGCCAGTATACTTTTGCCGGTGCCCGATGGGCCGGTCATTAGTATTGTGGTCGTGCTGTCGGCAACGGTCTCAACAAGGTCGAAAATTTTCGCCATCTTGTAGTTGTGGCTGATTATGTTCTCCAGACTGTATTTTTGTTCGAGCTGCAATCGCAGCTTTTCGTTTTCGCTCATAAGCGATTGTTGTTTAACGGCTTTTTCAACCGCCAACCGCAATTCGTCGTCAATGATTGGTTTTGTAAGATAATCGTAGGCGCCTCTTTTGATGGCCTTGACCGCGCTTTCAATAGTGCCGTAGCCGGTTATCACAAGGACCACTGTTTGAGGATGCTCTTTCCTGACCATATCTAACAATTCAAAGCCGTCACCGTCCGGCAAATTAATATCTGTTATAACCAGACTGTAGCTTTGCTTCTGCAGCTCGGCGACGGCGCTCTTTAATGTTTCGGCCCCGCTGGTTTGGAATCCTTCGAGTGTCAAAAACTCACACAACGAATCCAATATGATTCTATCGTCGTCTATAACAAGGATATTCTTTTCTCTCATAGGGTCATCCTTATCGGCTTTTATGAATTCTTTTCTGGATTACTTGCCACCGGCAAATACACGGTGAATATGCTCCCTCCCTGTGGGGCATTTTCGGCAGTTATTCGGCCGTGATATCTTTCAACTATGTCCTTACATATTGCTAATCCCAATCCTGTCCCTTTGCCTTTATCTTTTGTCGTGAAGAACGGCTCGAATATAGCGTCGGCATTTTCCGCCGCGAAACCGCTTCCCGTATCGCGAAACTCCACCACGGCAGTATCATCCGCTGCCAGGCGGGTTGAGATGCTCAGTTCCCCGCCGTCCGGCATTGCATCCAGCGCGTTCTTTATAAGGTTACAGAACACCTGAAACAGATTGCCGTTTCCGATTTGTGGTATGCCGGGCGCATAGTTTCGTAATACCCGAACATTTGAAGCTTCTGCTCTCACATCCATTGTTTTTATGGCATCTTCGATAAGCTGCTCTATTTTGACATATTCTAATGATGCGTAAGTGCTGCGAGAGAATTCCAGCAGCTCGCTTACGATTTGAACCATTCTCATAAGTCCCTGCCGGCACTGGGTGAGGTACTCTTTCGGTTTTTCGAGATTTTCCTGCTCAATAATTCTCATCGCAAGATTAATATATCGCAGTATCCCATCCATAGGATTGTTTAACTCATGGGCTACTTTAGAAGCGAGCTTGCCAACGGCAGCCAGTCTTTCAGCGTTAGCCAGCCGTCTCTGGATATTGACCTTTTCGGTTATGTCTTCGATTATGACGGTCCCGCCAAGATTTCTTGCTGTTTTGGCCTTCAGTGGTGTGCAAACGATTCGCAGCAATTTCGTTTTGCCGTTCAATGTATAGTTTACACTGTCAAACTCGCAGGTTTTTCCTGCTGACACGACCGATTTTAATTGTTCCGTCCAGCCCGGCCATACCTTGTCGTCGGTAGCTTTAGCCACTGATTGATCGATGTACTCGCCTAGGTCGAGTCGCGTCGCTGGGCGGGCCGTGGCGTGGGTGCGGGG
>JAUWBI010000031.1 GCA_030601745.1 Phycisphaerae bacterium | reverse complement strand
ATCAGCGTCAATCTGCGTCTAAAATAATTCGTGGCCAATCCAAAATTTCACTTGACATCTAACTTTCTATGAAGTATAATACATATCTAACAATTAAAAAGTCAATACAGTATCCTAAATTCGGAGGGTTCAACAATGGCCACCGGACTCAACCCATACAACCGGAGTTTATCCTCGAGAAGTTGCTCCTTGACCTCGAAACAGAGGACCCACAAATTCCTCGTTCTACTCTCTCCTATCGCCGCTCTACATCTGTCGAGAGGCCTCTACAAATCAGCTCTTTTATGCAAAACAAAGCCAATTTCCGAAAAGCCAAAATGAATGTAAACTTCTATTCAACAAAGGATTATGAAAATGAACGACTTAGCAGACTCCGGGAAAACAAACCCAATCAAACCCAATTTCAAAAGGGGCACCTATGCTGCTCTGCGGAGCGTTGCAAGTCTGCCAACAGGCCAACAGCCAAATCCTTGCATTTGAATATTACATTGCAGTATAATAATTGCCAAACAGTTTGAAAAACCGTTTAAGCTAAAGGAGCTTTTCTTATGAGAAAATTGTTATTGTATATACTGCTAATATGCACCTCGCCGATTCTGCTCGCATCGTGTGCACTTCCTATTTCTGCCACAGGTACAAAACAATATCAACCCTGGCGAGGTGTACATATCCTTATGACAACTCAGGACAAGACTGAGCAGCTAACTGAAGTTGTAGGCGAGCTGGCAGATATTGGCATTAATGTAATCATAGCGGAGATAAATTACGGATATGAATATCAGTCTCATCCTGAGTTACAAGCAAGCAATCCAAGCAAAAAAGAGCATATCAAAAAGCTTGTTTCTGAATGCAGGAAACATCATATTCGCCTTATCCCACAATTCCAATGCTTAGGCCATCAGTCGTGGCGCGAACACACTTCTCCTTTATTAGCCAAGTATCCTCAATTTGATGAGACCCCCGGCCGATACCCCAACAACGAAGGGATTTATTGTCGAAGCTGGTGTCCGCTTCATCAGGAAGTCAATCTGATAATATTTAATCTTATGGACGAGTTGATAGATGCTTTTGAAGCCGATGCCTTTCATGTAGGAATGGATGAAGTTTTTCTTATAGGTCATGACGCCTGTCCACGTTGCAAGGGTAAAGATAAAGCCAAGCTTTTCGCCAAGGCTGTTAATGACTATTACAAGCACCTGGTCGAAAAACATAAGCTTGAAATGCTCATGTGGGGCGACCGTCTGATCGATGCCCGTAAAATAGATTACGGTAAGTGGGAAGCAAGTGCTAACGATACCGCTGGAGCGATTGACCTGATCCCCAAAGATATAATAATCTGCGATTGGCATTACGAGGCTCGGGACAGTTACGAATCGATACCTATGTTTCTGGAAAAAGGCTTTCGGGTATGGCCCGCTGGCTGGCGTAAATTAGAAGCTACCAGGGCGCTGACTGAATATTCTCAAAGTTTGAACAACAGTAATATGCTCGGGCACTTAAATACCACATGGGGAGCTGTTCCAATAAAAGAACTGGCAATGTTTGAGCCAATAGTTTTTGCTGCGAATTGCTTTAGGTAATTATCCCGGAAACATATTTCGACAAACCTTTACAAAATATGCATTGCGGACACTTTGCCCACACGGTTATTTACAACATTATGACATAAGCAAAGTTATCGTTGCAACTTTGAATGCAATAAAAGTCAAGCAGAGCTATGCCCCTAAGGGAGTAATTCTTGACTGACTAAGCGCCAGACGATATCCTAAGTTGTATATTTGGAGAATTCGAATGAGGCATGAGTGCCATAAGACGCCCACCTCCCTGCTTTCTTGCGAAAGCAAGAAGGAAGGTGCAGGCAGCCTTTGTAAATTGGCGTTCGGCACAGGATAAGAAAAGACGCGTTTTTAGAGATGACAGAGAAACATACGCCCAATTTCGTAACAGCATATTTTAAAACAGAACAAACCCAGACATAAAAGGAGAAAAAAGTGAAAGAGCTGACTCGCCCCGCCCTTCGGAAGGGCTGGACTCGCCGACAATTCACAAAAATCCTGGGACTTTCAGCAGCGGCCGCAGCGCTGCCAAAGGCCGTATTCGCACAGACGTCGCCGGATAAACCGAACATCCTGTTTATCATGGCGGATGACCATTGCTATCAGGCCATCGGGGCCTATGGCTCCCGTCTGGCCAAGCTCAACCCCACACCGATGATCGATAGATTGGCCAAAGAAGGCATCCTCCTGGAGAACTGCTTCTGCACAAACTCCATTTGTACGCCCAGCCGTGCCTGCATCATGACCGGCCAGCACAACGCAGTCAATGGCGTTTACGACCTGGGCGGTAAACTGCTGCCCGAGCATCAGTACCTGGCCATCGAGATGAAAAAGGCCGGTTATCAGACAGCGGTGATTGGCAAATGGCACCTCAAAACTGACCCGAATTTCGACTACTATAAGGTCCTGCCAGGCCAGGGCTCATATATGAATCCCACCTTTAAGGAAAAAGGCAAAGGCAGGGTCAAAATGCAGGGCCACTCATCTGACTGCATCACCGACTCTGTGCTGGCGTACCTGAAAAACCGTGACAAGACCAGGCCCTTCTTCCTTAAATATCATTTCAAGGCCCCACATGACATGTTTCGCAATGCGCCCCGCTATGAATCGTACCTGGCCGATGTTGAGATTCCAGAACCCGAAAGTCTGTGGGACAACAAGAACAACGGCTCTATTGCCACACGTGGCCATAAGGATGAACTACTGCGATATATAGGGACTTCCATCGGCAGACGTAACCTTCGGCGCAACTATACAAAGAACTGGGCCAAAGAGCCGGCGTTGAATGACGATGAGGCCAAACGCCAGGCCTACCAGACGTACCTGAAGAAATTTTTGCGTTGTGTCAAAGGTGTGGACGATAACCTCAAACGTGTCATCGACTACCTCAAAGAAGAAGGCATTTACGACAATACCGTAATCATGTACACGGGTGATCAGGGCTTTATGTTAGGCGAGCATGACTACCAGGACAAGCGCTGGGCATACGAGGAGTCTATGCGTATGCCTTTTATAGTGCGTTATCCCAGGACCATTAAGGCCGGTACCCGCACCGATGCTATCGTAGAGAATGTGGACTTTGCGCCTACGATGCTGGATTTCGCAGGGGTTGCGACACCGAAGTATATGCAGGGACGCAGCTTTAAGTCTATTCTGGAGACGGGACGTGAGCCTCGGGACGCCAAACAGGCCGCCTACTACCATTACTGGATGCATATGGCCCATCACGACAACCCTGCCCATATTGCCATCCGCACCAAGCACTACAAGCTCATCATGTTCTACGGTACGAGTCAGAATAGATCCGTACCGCAAACGCCGCCCGGCTGGGAACTATATGATTTGAAGAGGGACCCGTACGAAATGAACAATCTATACGATGAACCTAAGTACAAGGGTATCATCGCCCAGCTCAAGCAGCAGCTAAAGGAACTTCGTTCCAAATACAAAGAGGATGACCCCAAGTTTGCTTTTAATAAAGTCATCGATGAATTCTGGGATTACGACAAATCCGATCGACTCAAAGCCATTGAAATATCCCATGTCTATCGGAAATCGAGAGATAGGAGTCGGCAGCAACAGGGAAGCTATGCCCCTGGTTAATTTTGAATTTTGAGTTTTGAATTTTGAATTAAGAAAGTGGCACCCTGCTCAACCCGACAAATCCGGCACGACGTACGGCTCGCGATAAAAGCCACGAACCAGGCGGTTGGCTTGTTCATCGTCCTTGAAGCACTCGTTCTCCCGGTCGACCTCCAGCCATGGCCCAAGCGTTACTGTCCTGGCGTCAACATCGATTTCGTGGGCCGCAAGGTGCTCCAGCAGCCGGTTGAACATGTCGTTGAAGATCGGGATGTCCTGGATCCGGGCACGCATCTCTTCTTTCGAGGCCTTCTTGCCGAGTCGGTACGAGATGTTGCCTGTGTGGCAGACGGCGGTAGAGAGATGACCTTCGAGGACCTCAGCGTTAAGATGCTCCCGACGGCCGCTGCGGACCGCCTCGATGAAGTTGACGAAATGGTCGCCACCTCCGCTGAACGACTTGACCTGTTTGCCCTCGTTGTCCCACGCGATTCCACGGTAGAGACTCACCGACCCGCCTTCGCAATCGACAATCACACCCACCCGCTCACCACGAAACGCAGGCATTTCGTTAGAGCCCTTGGCCTTGCGGAGGTTGTGCACCTCATAAAGCAGCGGGGCCGTGGGAAAGTCGTAATAGATTATCTGCGTGTTGGGGACATTGCAGGCGTCGTTGAATAGGAACCGGCCGCCGATGCTCATTACCCGGCGGGGCCCCCCTTCTTGCTTTCGCAAGAAAGCAGGGGGGTCTCCCAGACACCAACGCGCCACGTCCACCTCGTGAACGCCCTGATTGCACGACTCTCCATCACCAGTGTTCCAGTCGAAGCTGCAGTCATATTGGAGCCGGTTGCGATAGATTGGCACTTTCCTGGCCGGGCCACACCAGAGGTCGTAGTCGATAGTATCGGGAATTGGGAGCGGAGTGTCGCGCCTGCCGCATGATGAGCGCGGCTTGTTGGCAAAAGCGGTGATGTACTTGATGCTACCGAGGTTTCCTGCCTGTGTCCATCGAATCGCCTCAGCGACAGAACTCTGCGAGCGGCGCTGGGTGCCGCACTGGACGATGCGATTGTACTTTCTGGCCGCGTTGACCATCTGCCGGCCCTCCCAGATGTAATGCGACAGCGGCTTCTCGACATAAACGTCCTTGCCGGCCTGACATGCCCAGATTGTGCTCAGCCCGTGCCAGTAGTTCTGCGTCGCATTACCGATTACATCGATGTCCTTGCGGTCGAACATCTTACGCATGTCCACGTATTGCTCGACCTTGTGGTTGTACTTTGATTCGATAGTCTTGGCCGCGCCGCCCATGCGCTCTCGATCCGGGTCGCTGAGGGCTACGACGGTTACACCTTTCTGGTTCTCAAAGGATGGTACGTGGGCACCTGTGCCACGGCCGCCGAGACCGACCACGCCCACAAGAATGCGGTCATTTGCTCCTCGTACGCGCGAAAACGGCAATGCCACCGCGACCCCTGCAGCAATCGAACTCTTCACGAAATCTCGACGAGTAACGCCTTTCATAATCCATCTCCCTTCGTCTTGGCAAACGCCAATAATGCTTCATTAGGCATCCGGTAAATTTTTCCCTGTTTTTCCCGCTATTTCTTTTCTAAGGAATCTAACAGTAAATGGTTGACGGCATGTACCTTTTCAGTTAGTTCGGCCAGTTCGTCCGCGGTTTTCGCCGATTCGATAGAGCGTAGAATCTCTGCCAGCTCAGCGGCTCCGTTAATTGTATCAAGACCATTGTTCTTCATCGTGACCAATACGTGTCTGACTCTCTTTGCTAATCGCCGGCGGAAAAAGTCAACTTGCCCCTGCTTTAAAGCACCCTGTTTCCAGGCCGGCTCAAACTCATGGAAGGCAGTGCACGCCTTCTGTATATACAGCAGAACTATACCCTTGGCTGGGTCGCCGGAGGAAAGAATCCGTGCCCACTGCAGCTCTTCGTTTCGCCAGTGTTCGTCTGCTACCGTTGTCTTGTATTCGAACTTGTCTTGAGAGGTCATAATTTGACCGCAGCACCACCTGAGATTTCCTGTTCAGAACAGTCAGCTACACTGCTGAGCCCGTCAACCAAGAGAGAATATCACATATCTCTGGGCAATACAATGCCTATTCCCGTTTCTGCCCACCATCACCCCGATATGGAACGACCGTTGTCAAGTCGTTGCACTCAGTTGTTTTGTTTTTTTCGAAGTCTTCCTAACAGCAGGGGCTGTCTTAAATACGTCTCCCATAAGTTGGAGAAGCTGCCTCAAATGAGCGATATTTCCTTGCCCTTTTCGCATTTCTGCACAATTTTATCAGGAACGCCTGCCAATGTATAATCCAGAGATTTTCCTTGACGGGAAGGTGGTAATTTGGTATAAAGAAAATTAATGAGCCTTGTGTCCGTGTATGTAGGTATCAGTGAGTTCTGGCCCTCTGGGGCGCCAGAACTTTGTAGTTTTTCGAATAGAGGAGGAGTTATTATGCAGGGCACGGAGTTAGTTGTAACAGTGACTTTGTGTTTCGGAGTGGAGTTTTCACATTTCAACTAACGATTCAGATGTTGAAAACAACGAGTGTTTTGGTGTGTGGCTAAATCACAATTCATAGTTATTTTCACTTTTTTGAAGGAGGATTGTTATCGTGAGAGCGTTTTCTAAACTTCCGCCGTTCTGTTTTCTCTTGATGTTGTCGTTTTTCCATGCTTTCGCTGCCAGTGCTGCGGTGCAGCCCCATGGTGGTATGATGCGTTACCCGGATGTCAGCTTGACCCATATCGCGTTTGTCTATGCAGACGATATCTGGGTGGTCCCGCGATCGGGCGGAGTAGCGTCCCCGTTGGCAAGTCCTCCTGGCGGAGAAGCCTTTCCGCGATTCAGTCCGGATGGACACACTATTGCATTCAACGGGAACTATGACGGGAATAATGATATCTACACGGTAGCAGCCGAAGGAGGAATCCCGCAGCGGGTAACTTATCATTCCAGTGGTGAGCGTCTGTGCGACTGGTCTTTCGATAACCGGCTCCTGTTCGCGATGAATGGACTGGGTGGACTGGCACGGCAGATGCAATTGTTCACCGTGCAGAAAGCCGGCGGTCTGCCGAATCGATTGCCGGTGCCTTACGGCGGGTATGGGGCCATTTCGGGTGATGGCCAATGGCTCGCCTACACGCCGCGCAATCGCGACTTCAGGACATGGAAGCGTTACCGCGGAGGTTGGGCTTCGGACATCTGGCTTTTTCACCTGAGCAACCATACTTCAAAAAAGATTACTGATTGGGAAGGCACGGATACCATTCCCATGTGGCAAGGCAGGAAGATATATTACCTTTCGGATGCCGGAGGGCATCATCGTCTTAACATTTGGTGCTATGACCTGGAAACGAAAGAAAGGAAGCAGGTTACCCACTTCAAGGATTACGACGTGAAATGGCCTTCGAATGGTCCCGGCCCAAATGGCGAAGGCGAGATTATCTTTGAATACAATGCCAGACTCTACCTGCTGAATTTGGCCAGTGAACAGGCGACCCCCGTTAATATCTCGGTTCCCGGCGCTCGCCCGAAGCTCCGTCCGATTCGCAAGGACGTGAGCGGGCGACTTTCAAACTGGTATATCTCTCCTAAAGCCAAACGTGTCCTGATAGAAAGTCGTGGTGATGTCTGGTCACTGCCTGCCAAGCACGGCACGCCTCGCAACCTCACCCGCACGAGCGGTATCGCAGAACGCGGGCCTTCCTGGAGTCCGGATGGAAAATGGATTACCTACTTTTCAGATGAATCCGGTGAAAACGAACTTGTTATTCAACCCGCCGATGGGCAAGGTAAACCGGAAACCATCACATCTATGGGAGCTGGCTATCGCTATCAACCCATCTGGTCGCCAGATTCCAAGTGCATGGTATTGACCGACCATGAAAGCAAGTTTTACATCTTCAACGTTGAGCAGCGTAAAGTCCATTATTTCGACCGTGAAAATATCAGTGGGTGGCGCTGGGGAGCTCGCCGGCGGTTTCGCTGGTCACAAGACTCACAATGGCTGGCCTACACCAGGCCCAACCAGGATAATATGAACGTGGTCATGCTTTACAACGTTCCCAAAGACAAGCTCCACCAAATGACTAAAGGTATGTTCGTCGATTATCTGCCTATGTTTGATCGCAAAGGAGACTTTTTATACTTCTTTAGTGAACGAGAAATCTCACGACCCAAAAATGCTGATGCCGGTCTAACTTTTATTTACGAGGACACGGCCGTATTGCATGCGGTCCCTTTGCGAAAGGATGTCTCGAATCCCTTCAAAGCCAAGAGCGACGAAGAAGAGCCGGAGAAAGAGAAAAAGGACGAGAAGGAAGAAGAGGACGAGAAGGAAGAATATAAAGACGGAAGATGTGACGAAAAGCCCGAGTGCCAAGACCCCAACGATTCGGACAGCAAGGAATCCAAGGAAGAAAAGGAAACCGAGGAATCTGCCGAGTCCGAAGATGAGGACGACAAGAAGGCAGATGACAAAAAGGATAAAGATAAGGAAAAAATCAAACCAGTTGACATTGAACTGGAGAATATGGAAGCGCGTGCCTACCGCGTGCCCATTAAGCGCGGACGGTTTTCCTACCTTGCGGTCAACGATAAGAACCACTTGATTTATCTGCGCCGCGGAGAAGAGAACACGCTCCAGTACTTTGATCCTAATGATGAAAAGCGCGAGGAGAAAACGATTCTCAAAAAGGTAACTTTCGTGCGAATGACACCAGATGGCAAAAAGCTTCTCGTTCGTAGCGAAGGCAAGACTGGTATCATCGATGCCAAACCCAACCAGAAACTCGAGAACCTGGTCGTAACCAAACCGATGAATGTGGTGATTCAGCCTCGCCAAGAGTGGCGGCAAATCTTCGTTGACGCGTGGCGATTCATGCGTGACTACTTCTACGATCCCCACATGCACAAGGTCGACTGGCCCGCGGTGCGCAAACAATACGAGGCCATGTTGGACGACTGCGTATCCCGCCGCGATGTCGGTTATATCATTGCGGAGATGATCAGTGAAGTCAACGCCGGTCATACCTACTATGGCGGTGGTGATGTGGACTCCGGGCCCCGGCAATCAATCGGCTATCTCGGAGTGGACTTCGAACTCGACCAGGGATACTACCGCATTACAAAGGTGTATGAGGGCAGCATTTGGGACACCGACGCACGCTCTGCGCTGCATGAGTTGGACGAGAAGGAACGCGAACAGTTCAAGTATTTATTCAAAGTCAACGGGGTTACGGTCGATACCTCAAAGGCGCCCTGGGCGGCTTTCGAAGGCTTGGCCGGTCAAACCGTGACGCTGACCGTCGGGGCCAAGCCCAACCCTGAGGAGGCAACGAATGTGGTTGTGAAGTTGCTTGGTTCTGAATACAACTTGCGTTATCGGCATTGGATTGAGAGTAATCGTCAGCATGTCGAAAAAGAATCCGACGGCCGGGTTGGGTATATACACGTACCGGACACTGGGAACCGTGGACAACGCGAACTCTTCCGCCAGTTCTACGGCCAGATGAACAAGGGAGCGCTAATCATTGATGAGCGTTGGAACGGAGGCGGAAACATTGCCGATCGTTTCATTGAACTCCTGAATCGTCCCATCTACCTCCATCTGTTTGAACGTTACGAAAACGACTGGCGTGTTCCGACCCTGAGCCACCAGGGCCCCAAATGCATGTTAATCAACGGCGAGGCAGGCTCAGGCGGGGACATCTTTCCCTACCTCTTTCGCAAAGCCGGGCTGGGGAAACTCATCGGCATGCGCACCTGGGGCGGCGTGATCGGTATTTTCAGGAATCCAATCCTGATTGATGGCGCTGTAATAACCGTGCCGTTCATAACCTTCTACGAAACAGACGGCACGCTAACTATGGAAGGCCATGGTGTGGATCCGGATATAGAGGTTATCGATGACCCCGCGTTAATGGTCGAGGGGGGCGATCCACAGCTCGATGCCGCCATACAACACATGCTGGATGAAATTAAGAGAAATCCCTATGTGCCCGCCAAACGACCGCCTTACCCGGATCGCAGCGGCATGGGCATTCTTGAGGAGCAAAAATAGTAAAATCCAACTAAGTCAACAAGGCGATAAGTCCATACACAAATTGCCGTTACTTTTTTACTGACTGTTAGAGTCAAAGGGCCGGTTGTTCCATATTTTCTGGCCGAGCCTCGCCAGGGCAAAGAAATCCAAATGAAAAGATCATTACTCGGTGTTAACGGCTCGTGCAACAATTCTCCAGCCAGCTTACCTTGAATCAGTGCCAATGCAATACAAATGTTTGACGCCTCGCAGAAACATCTGCCCATTACTGATCGCCGGCGAGGCATACGTATCTTCACCTAACTCATTACGAGCGACGATCTTGAATTGCGGTTCCGGTTTGACGATTGTCATAACGCCCCTGTCCGATAGGAAGTACACTAATCCATTGGCTGTCACCAATGAAGCACTGTGCTTTACTCTGAGGCGCTGCCGCCAGACACTCTCGCCGGTCTTTGCCTTCAGGCATGTTGCCACCCCCCTGTCAGATACAACCAGAAAGTACAGCCCAGACACAATTGGACTGGGCACGTACGCACAGTCCCGGTCTGTCTGCCAGACGACGTGTGTCTCGGTAACGTTGCCTCGCCCATCCGGGCGGATCGCCTGCATAAAAAGCTTCGGAAAACCACAAGTCATAAACAGCAGTTTACCATTGTACACCAGCGATGCAACGAACTGCTCCGTAGGACCGTCTATTATCCAGTGCTGCCTGCCGGTATCCGGGTCGTAACTGGCTACACACTTGCTTCCCGAAAGTATCATCTGGTTTCGCCCGTCAATATGATGGGTAATCGGCGCGCAGTAGCTCCGCGTCATGTTTGGACGAGGAGTTTTCCAGATGGTTTCGCCGGTGGTGCGGTCCAGGGCCACTATGTATGCCGGGCCATCGTGGTCCCCGTTGACAATGACCTTATCTTTCCAAAGGACAGGACTCGAGCAGTAACCGTGAATACTTGAAAACACCCCTGGGCGGACTTCCCACACGTTGTTACCGTCGAAGTCATAAGCGGCAACGAACATCTTATCATTATCGAGAAAGCTGACATACACCTTCTCGCCATCTGTTACAGGTGTCGATGATGCATAGCTGTTCAGCGAATTGATTCTTTCAAGCGGTGCCTCAAGAGCCGCGCGTTGCCAAAGTGTTTTTCCGCTTATACGGTCCAAACACAACAGTAGGCGCTGCTTTTGCTCTTTGAGCGCCGAGACGACAAAGATACGATCCCCCCAGACAATCGGCGATGCATGTCCTTTGCCCGGGATAGGAACTTTCCATACAATGTTCTGTGTCCCACTCCATCTTACGGGTATGTTCTTTTCCAGGCTGGTGCCGTCGCTGCGAGGTCCTCTCCACCCGGGCCAGTTTTCGGCCAAAACGGGACCCGACAAGGCGGCGATGAGCCCAGCCCCTCCGAGGGGCGGGGTGAGCGCTATCGCCAAACATAGGCAGGCAACAATGTTTCGATAGCTGATTTTATTAGCTTCACAAATCAATAGACACCCATATTAATATAACATCTCCCAATTAGCTTTTACCCGGCCCCCCTTCTTGCTCGTCGTGCTGCGCAGACGCAGCAGGCTTTCGCAAGAAAGCAGGGAGGCGATTTTGAGTTGCATAATACCAGAATCAGACACTCAATTCCAGTCCGTTTCGCGAATGTTTTACCCAGGCCCCGTTAGAAGTCCGCACCGAAAGACCGCGGTTCCCACTCGTCGACTTACTTCTAACGGGGCAGGTAGAATCAGGCTCCTCTCATTACCACCCCACCCAAGCCGAACGGCAAGAGGTTTAACTTCCTCTTTTCAATGTGGCTCTGGAGTTTTGGAGAGCCGCCTTCTGATTGGTGATTGAAAAGATGGATATTCGACAATTGCAGTGAACAGGCGCAAACTCACTATTTCATCGGCGACGCCGCTGCTCCCATGGCTTGGGATTTTTCGTCTTCCGGTGGTCCTTCATACATAGTTCCATATCAAGAACTTCCCCCGGGACATGTGGTTCATGAGCCTCCGCTGCATACTTTATCATCTTGTTCAATGTATCCGGGTTTTGTGCCGCAACATTTTCTTTCTCTTCGATGTCTTTGCTCAGGTCATATAACTCCCATTTTCTATTTTTGGGTCTATAGGCCTTCCAATTCCCCCAACGAACCGCCGTCTGGCCCAGATATTCCCAGTAGAGATACTCATGATTTTCCTGTGTACGTCCGGCGGCCTTTTCGTCAAGGAGTGTTGGAACTATGGAAATTCCATCGATATTCTCCGGGCAGTCGGCTCCTGCAATCTCCGCAAGCGTGGGCATAATATCCGGGAAATAACCGAGGTGATTACTAACTACGCCTGCTCTTATTTTGCCTGGCCAACGTGCAATAAATGGAATACGCAGCCCACCTTCGTAAAGTAAGCCTTTTCGCCCTCTGAAAACTTTACCAGTTTTGGGGTTGACGTTTGGACCGAAAAAACCATCAGGATGTGTCTCATTTTTGAAATATGTAGAACCGCCGTTATCGCCGCAGATGAATACGATCGTGTTATCATCAATCTTCAGTTCTTGAAGTAAATCCATGATTTGACCAATTTGCCTATCGACCATGTTGACCATGGCGGCATACCGTTGTGCATCATCTTTTTTGATTTGGTAGCCGGCATCCCATTTTTCATCTTTATACTTTTGCCACGCAGGTTCATTCTCTGGAAGTCCCCACAGCCCATGAGGAGGTGTCCAGGGGCAATAACAGAAGAAAGGTTTATCTTTGTTGTCACGAATGAACTTTATTGTTTCTTCAAAAATGAGATAGTGCGAGTACGTTTGGCCCTCGTACAAGGCTCCGGTATTACCTTCTAATGGCACCTCTTCGCTGTTTCTTAGTAGATAAGAGGGGAAAAAAGTATGAGCATGGACCTGGTCGTAATAGCCAAAAAAGACATTGAAGCCGTGCTTTTCAGGCACACCCGTAGTACCGCGTCCACCGAGGCCCCATTTACCAAATCCTCCAGTGGTATATCCGGCCTTCTTAAGAACCCGGGCAATGGTAATGTCTTCAGGTCGAATGGCATTGTACCCGGAATTCCTACGAACGGATGCATGCCCCAAATGATTACCTGTCATGAGGCAGCAGCGAGTGGGTGCACACACGGGCCCGCCAGCGAGCATTTGGGTGAACCTCATGCCTCCCTTGGCAATCTTATCAATGTTCGGCGTTTCCAAAAGACGGTGACCCATGCATGAAAGCTCATAATATCCAAGTTCGTCCAGTACGATGAGAATAATATTAGGCTTCTTGCGACCTGTTTGACGCGCGTAACTGACCTCTGTCAGCCATAACGATGCTCCTCCGGCAATTGTCAGTTTCATAAAATCTCGACGATTCATAGAAATATCCTTCGTTTGTTCTCAAAAGGTACTAACATTAGTTTAACCTATATCGTTTTTTCAAATGGCCTCACATTTCATGCAACTCTCCATACGTCTTCTTCTTTTAAGCTTTTTCTGCAATTCGCGAAACCTGCTCACCCCGCCCCTCCGAGGGGCTGGGCTCACAGCAAGCTCAACGGATGCCTACGATTCTTTAGCGGTAACCCAACAGGCGCATTCAGCCGGTGTGATTCATATACCGCCAATATCATCTCCAATGCCGCTCGCCCGTCATACACGTTGCACTTCGGTTGGGTGTTCGTCTCGATGGCCCGGATCAAATCGAGTGCAACCAGACGATTGCCAAAACGGTGGCCGCGGTCAGTAAGGGTTTCTGGTTTATCGACTCCGGCACTGGAGACCTGCTTCCATCGAGTTTTACTGCGTCCGGGCTGCCAGGAGGAATCTTCCACGAACCAAATTTCGGGCAGAGTACCGGTTGTCATCGTAAGCATTCCCTTGCTTCCGTAAACCTGCAGGCCGAAGCGCTTCGAGACACCATGTCTGGCGCGGTGTGTCGAGAAATAGCCCATCGTCGTCCCGTTAAAACGATACATTGCGTGGAGCTCATCGCCGGCAAGCAAACCAATGCCTTCGGCTCCATCACGTACCTCGTTTCGGGTGACTGACTTTCCACCATCTCTAACGTGCGCGAAACACCACTGTGGATTACCAGCAAAGAAACGTATCAGGTCCATGATGTGGGTACCGAGTACCATAAGGTCCTCACCGCCGCCGCGACGGTCCTCTTTGCCCCGCCCGCGCAACTCAAGTATATCTCCAAGTTTGCCATCTGCGATGATTTTCTGCACGTGTTGCAGTGTCGGGCTGTAGCGGGTCTGATGAGCAATTGCCAGTTTCAAATTCCGCTTTTCAAGGGCAGCGACCATTTCGTCAGCCTGTTCGAGGGTCTGGCACATAGGCTTTTCAAGGAAAACGTGGCAGCCGAACTCTGCACATGCCAATACCATGTCCCGGTGGCAGTCCAACCAGCGAGGAGCTACACTAACGATTTGCGGACGCTCCTTCTCCAGCATCTCGCGGTAATCGGCATAGGCTCTGGGCGCTTTGTCCTTGGGACTCCTTGCGGAGAGCCGTTTGGCTGCTGCGGCACGGCCTTTGGGGTCTTGGTCTGCTACAGCCACCATCTTCACCTGGTCTATGTCATTCCACACCACGTCCAGCCCGTGACCATAGTTCCCCTTCCCGGTCCTGCCGATTACCGCAACCCGATACCTGGAGCCCCTGGCGTTAGCCCCGACCCCTGCGGCAGGGGCGGGGTTAGCACGACGCGGCCGGGCCGCAGCCAGGGCCGCCAGTCCAACCGCCGTGTTCTTGATAAACTCTCGTCGTTTCATAGATTCACTCCCACTTGCCCCCCTGCTTCTTGCGAAGCAAACCGGGGGGCTTCGCAGTCCACCCGTATTTGTAACTGTTAAACGTTTTCCATAGACGCCTTTCGAACAGACAAAACCGCAGTTTTAAGTTTGGCCCAGCACCAATTTTTGAGGTCTCCATATTATCTGAAAATTGGTGCTGGGTTGGCACCGACGGGAACTTCAAGCCATAAGGGAATTCTCGGTCATACGCTCCCATATCTCCCTCTGCTCGATCAGTGCTTTCACTGGCTTCTGAGGCTTGCCGCTTCGCTCCAGGAGTATCCAGCCATTCCAGTCAATCTTCACGAGCAAATCCATCAGTAACTGATAAGGGAATCCGGGGGCCTTGAAATCGTGCACATGCACAGTCGAACCTAACTTGTTCTTGACCAGGTTGAAATTATACCCCAAACCTTTGCCCAAAGTGTCTCTCTTGTCGGAGTTCAGTTTTACCCGGACATTGGGCTCGACAACTAAGTCCATAATTGCCTTAATAGTTGGTAGCTCGCCGGCACTGCCATGGGCTTCAAGGCGAATCTGTTGTCCGTAGTCGGCAGCAAATGCACCAACGATATTAAGAGAATTACCAATCTGCTCGATGGTCTTCTTGCGGGGCACGCCCTTGTGAAAGCTATTTGGGAACACCCTTATACCAGTGCTGCCGATGTCGTGGCTGAGTTTGATGTAAGCCATGGTATTTTCAATCGCCTCTTTCAGCTTCGCTGGATCGGGGGAATCAAAGCGTTCGCTGGTGGCAAGGCCTACTAACGTGATGGGGCTGTCGCCAAAACGTTTCCTTACGTCACGACGTTGCTGAGCATTGAGGTGCAGTTCGACACCGTGCGCATACGAAAGGCTGGTTCGCAGTTCAGTACCGAAAATCTGAGCCCTTTGGCAATTATTAATGAGGATAGGTATATCCCAGTCCTTGCCCCACTGATAGGTAGTCAGGCTGAAGCGCATCCTTGAGGAAGATTTGCCGGTGGGACCTGTTTGCAAAGAGTTACACGAGGCCAGGATGGCAGCGGTAAGGGTCCCAACAGTGCCTCGGACCCCGTGCGCCAACAGGGTACGGCGAGAGACCTCCATATGTTCAGATGACATCTTGTTACTCCTTAATTCAAACTCTTAATGGTCACAACAGAAGCACCAACGTAGCAGGCTACCGGGTTATCAGGGTACCAGGTTATCAGGCAACCTGATATCCTGATGTCCTACCCTTCTTATCTCCTTTCTGGGCGCTTCACAGAGTCCGCTGATTCACACCTTTTCCGGCACGACAAACGGTTTTCGATAATCCCGGGTCAGCATTTCGTTCGCCTCATCATCGGCGATATATCTCTGTTTCTGCGGGTCGAAGTTCAGGCTGCGCCCGAGCCGATAGGACGTATTCGCCAGATGAACCAGGGCGCAGCTATAATGCCCTTCCTCAACATTACCTCTCAATATGGACGGGTCATTTGCACGAATGGCATCTATGAAGTTCTGATAATGCAGCAGGTCGGTATTTTTGCTTTCTTTTCCGGAAGGGCCGGGTTCACGCTTCTTGCCCATATAGGTTTTCCATTGCCCCCTATACATGACCATATATCCCTCCGACCCGTAAAAGATATTGCCGATATTGTTGCTTGGTGGGCCGGCAAAGCTACCTTCATAGTTGGTAATCCAGTGCCGAACTTCAAATTGCAAGATTTTCTTTTTGTCACCACCGCCTTTCGGATTGGGAAATTCAAACACAGCGATCTGCGCATTGGCTGTTTCTTGATCGTCGTCAAACATAAAATGTCCTCCCATGGACATCACTTTAGTCGGCAGTGTAACGCCGAGGCCCCACCTGGCTTTATCCATCTCATGGATCCCCTGGTTGCCGATATCGCCGTTGCCATAATCCCAGTGCCAATGCCAGTTGTAATGAAATCGGTTCCGAGAGAAGGGTCGCTTCGGTGCCGGACCTAACCAGAGGTCATAATGCACCCCCGGGGGAACTGGCTCTCCAGGTGTATGTTTGATCGTGTTTCGCCATTTATAACACATGCCTTTGGCCATATAAACCTCCCCCAGCCCTCCTTTGCGCAGAAACTCCACCGCTTGCTGATATGCTTCAGAGCTCCGACTTTCGGTACCATGATGGACAATGCATTTGTATCTTCGCGCTGCCTCTATCAGTTTTTGACCTTCAAAGACATTATGGGTAAAAGGCTTTTCGACGTGGGCATGTTTGCCTGCCTGGCAGGCCCAGACACCCGCCAGCGCATGCCAATGATTCGGTGTGGCCACGCTGATTGCATCAATGCTCTTATCCTCGAGGAGCTTGCGGATGTCAACATAGGTCTTCGGGATAGGCTTTTTGTTCTTTTCAAACCACTTCAATCTTTCCGGGAACAGGTTTTCATCCACATCGCAAAGGGCTGCCACCTCAACATTGCCCAACAAGGGATAACTTCTAATATGGCTGCCAAAACCGTGCCCTCGGATGCCCACAACGGCCACCCGTACCCTGTCATTAGCACCTGCCCAAGACGAACGGGTTGGCCACAGGCTTAGTCCTGTTATGGCGCTTGCGGTAGCCCCTATAGAACGCTTCATAAAACTCCTGCGTGATATGGTATTCTTTATTAAATCCATAGCTTTTTCCTCTCAATAACATTTGTTTATAACCGGCCTATCCGAATTTTTCACATTTTGACCTGTTCAGGTAAGCTGCAGCTTCCTACACTAAGATACCTCAATTGACTGCAGGATGCAACCACCTCATGTATTTTGTCTTTATTCCCCCTTCACACCACCCAAGCCTCGCAGGGGAAGGTATGTTTTCCACCATCACCGCACCCAAACCGGGCGTGAAGAACAGGAGGGACTCGGGCGGGCGGATATCGTGGACGGAAAGAGCACAGCCGGAAAGACCGCGGCAACAAACAGCGATAATATAAAGATGTGCTTGAGCATATCTCACCCTTCCTTGCTTGCAGCATTATAGCGGGTTGGGCTGCTCTGTCAATTGTTTTTTGATCTAATCTGGACTGTGACCGCCCAGTCTGAGCGGCGTGGGGCTTTGAAGATATGGTTGGGCTTGGCTTTTAGACCGGCAATCTCTATCTCTTTGTAGCTGAGGCAGGTATCCACGGCTACCCCCTGAATTGCCCCTCGCAGTTCGTTGAGGTCCATTTGGATAGAGTCGGTATTTTCCTTGTAGAAAACGAGCAGCTTGCCCGGGACCTTGAGGCATACGCCATCGGTTAAACTATTGTCACGCACCATTTCTTTCCTGAACCGGTTTTTCCAGAATCGCGACCAGGTGAGGATTTGGTCTTTGTTGGGATACGGATGCGACATGCCGTCCGGGCGAGGATTTAACAGGTTGCCCCAGATATTGCCCGCGCCGCCGGCCATTGTCGAGTGCCACAGCCCGCGACGGGTCATATTGAAATCATAATCCTTCTTCGGATAGACGTTCTTGCGAACGCGGAAGCGATCCTCCAGAAACGTCGGCTTGTCGGGGTACTGGGCGATGGCTTTGACGTAGATACCGTAATCAGGCCGATGCTGCTGGTAAG
This sequence comes from Phycisphaerae bacterium, assembly GCA_030601745.1. Classification (GTDB taxonomy): domain Bacteria; phylum Planctomycetota; class Phycisphaerae; order Sedimentisphaerales; family Anaerobacaceae; genus JAUVYQ01. The sequence continues at coordinate 19,450 of JAUWBI010000031.1, read as the reverse complement.
AAGAGTAATCCAGGCCATTGTATATCTGGGTAAGGTCCGGTGCCCGCCCGCCGAGAAAATGAAACCAGCCAAGGTGGCGGTGCATATATTCGTGCCAGGTGCGAAGGTCCTTTTCCTTCACCCATTCCTGCAGGTCCCAGCCATAGCTCATCGACCAGCCGGGCAGCGGACCGAGTCGGGCACAGATGTGGCGCTGCAACCGACGATCCACCTTGCCGTTGAGGCCCCATTTCTTCGGCGTCATTCTCCGCTGCTCATCTCCCCACGCCCAGATGTGCACGACGCCGCCGGCCGCATGGACCTTTCGAATCAGTAGTTCAAGCGCCTCGAATGTGCGTGGGTCGGGATTCGGAGAGGCCGAGGCGATTTCATTCGAACGCAGCTTGTCAAAGTCAAACCAGCGGCAAACAACGGCGATGTGAAAGCCGTTGAACCCGTGTTCGACGAAGAACTTGCGGATATCGGCGTCAATACGATCAGGATTCCGGTAGAACGTGGGCGGGTCACAGTACATCACGTACTGTGGCACAAAAGCCTGGTTGATTCCCATTCGTCCCCACTTGCTGCCGTAGTTTGTTATAAAACCCGGCACGCCAGGATTGGGGCGGACTTCAAGCTCACCTTTCAAGCCGTTCAGCTCAGGGTCGGAGCTTTCGGTGACGAAGCGCCACCGGCCGGTGTGTGTACCCGTGAAGCGCAATTTCCATGTGTTACCACCGTGGTAAAAAAGCTCCGTCTGGATCTTCTGGCCGCTGAGTGTAAGGGTGAAGGTCGCTTTGGCCACGAGGTCAAACGGATTGCCGGAGTAGCTCGCGTTTCGGAATTTCCACTCCACCGGCTCCCAGAGCTTAGCCTCTTTTATCGGCGAAGCCAAAACGGGTGTAAATCCTATCAAGAGAATAGGAAGCCAGAAAACCTGTGATTTTGGGCTGTGAGCAAAAACTGGTCGATGGGAACCGGTTGTGGTTTGCATAAGCGTTCCTTTCTTTCGTTGTATCCTAATTATACTTTAGTTCAATACACGAATTCTTATTATGGTTTTTGGTCAAAAAGTATAATAAGGCAAGCCATTTTGACTAAAACGCGGGACGATTGACACTTTTTTGACATTTTTTGCTGATTTTGCTCGTTTTGAGTGCTTCAGGAGTTGACAGGATAAACAGGAAGTTGTTATATTACAAGCACTTAAAAATTTTGGCGCCTGTAGCTCAATTGGATAGAGCGTCGGTCTACGGAACCGAAGGTTAGGGGTTCGAGCCCTCTCAGGCGTATTTTCGTAAGCCTTTGTCAGTCAAAGATTTTATTTTGCGCCGATGACCCTGCTGACTCGAAAATGCCGGTTTTTGGACCGAGTCGGTCAGTTCCGGGTCAGTGAGGTCAGCTTCTGCGTATCAGGGTATCCTTTTATCAGTTAACTTGCTCGGCTTATCAAGCAACATCGCCTTGTCTATGTCTTCGGCCAGCTCCTGCCGGTTAATACGAGCAGTGCGCAGATGCCTTCTCCTGACCTCAGCCTCGGTCTCACCCAACTGCGCGTAAGAGCCGCAGCCGTAAGGCAAGAAAACCAGAGCACACAATATAATACCCAAAACCACTTTACACGCAAAAACAGAGACGTTTTTCATCATTTTACCCTCTGGGCGGCACAAAACCCACCATTGATTACCTATTTATTATAGCAGCTGCCGGCTCGCCTGTCAACCCCGTTAGAAATTCTATAACGAATAATATAGGGCAGAAAGGGGCGATTTCTAACGGGGTCAACGCAAAAAGGCTTCCTCACTTCGCCGCCACCGTACAGAATCGGGGCTGGTGCCACTGTAACCGTTTACGCAAGGAAGAATTCAAGGATTTTACGTCCGGAAATATAGGACGAAGATTTCTAACATATTCCCCAAAAAAAGACATTTCTTCTGAAATGACTATCCTGATATGCCGATAATTTTTCTGAAACAGATGGAATAAAAGCCATTCGTTTATCGGGGGTTTTGAATTGGGGGTCGGAAGACGTCTTCGGGCGTTCAGTGTCCTGGCAAATCCTGTGAAAGCCCTATAAGGGCTTAGAAACGGGCTATAGAATAAATGAACGGATTCCAAATTCTGGTAGTTAAAGACAAAAAGCAGGGTAAAAAGTGCTCTTAGGTGTAGTTTTACTGATGCCGGCCGGAGCAGTCTCATAGACTTGCCGTTTGCAGAGAAGTAAAAACAAGGGATGTACAAATGAGAATAGGCCAAAAATTGGTTTGTGGGTTTGTAAGCGTTGCTCTATTGGTTGGAGTTGTCGGGTATGTCTCTGTTAACACCTGTCAAAAAACATTACAGAAAACTATTGGAGAAAACTCCGTAACCTTGGCCGTTGAAACCCTGGATAAAATTGATAGAGGTATCCATAACAGAATTGAAGTATTTTGCTCTTATTGCAAAGATTTAATATTGCAAGAAGCTACTATAAAATCAAATCAGGAATTTCAGAAATTAGATAATATTCAAGATTATATTGATAAAAAAGATAAGGAATGGAGAGCCGCAGGGAAAGAGGAAATTACACCTTTTATGCAGGAATTAATAAACGATAGATTGTCAGAAGAATTAAGAGAAAAGATTGAATTCTACGAAGAAGATCATGGCTATAAGGTTTTTGGTGAGATATTTGTAACAAACAAATATGGTGCTAATGCAGCTCAAACAGGAAAAACGACCGATTACAGGCAGGATGATGAAGAATGGTGGCAAAGGGCAGAAGAAGATGGCTTATATATAGCAGATGTTGAATATGATAGAAGCGCAAAGGTTTATTCTACTGATATTGGAATAAGAATTGACGATGAAAATGGGAATTTCTCAGGTGTTATCAAAGTCGTTTTGAATATTGAAGAAGTGGTTAATATTATAAAAGAAGTAGAGGCATCTGCAAAATATAAGACTACACAATTTAAGTTGCTTACTAAAGACGGGAAGCTCATTTATTCAACAGAAGACTTTGAATTTTTCGAGGACTTCTCTAATGAATTATTATCTCGTTTCCACAAAGAGCGACCCGAAGAACACCTTGACTATTTTATAGCAGAAGGTGATAAACCCGGCGAAGGGGATGAATTATTTGCTCGTGCTCACTCAAAAGGTTACAAAGATTATCAAGGCCTGGGGTGGATTCTGGTAATTGAGCATACAACGGAAGAAATATTTGCTCCTGTTGCTCAATTAAGAAATCGCCTGGTAATCATCTCATTGGGGGTGACGGTATTGGCCATTCTAATGGGCTTCTTCATTTCCAGGGCGTTCTCTAACCCTCTTATGAAGCTTAGAGACGCTGCAATCGAGATCGGCAAGGGCAATCTCGAGGCCCGGATTGAGGTAAAGTCAAATGATGAAATCGGCGAACTTGCTTCATCTTTCAGTAATATGTCCGGCAAGTTAAAAGAATCTCATTTAGAGCTAAAAGAATCCCATAAACAGCTTGAAGTAAAGGTGCAGCAGCGCACGGCAGAGTTGTCGTCGGCCAATGAAAAGCTCGAAGAGGAAATCGTAGGGCGCTCGTTGATTCAAAAGGCGTTAGAGAAGCGTATTAAGGAACTTAATTGTCTTTATGGATTGAGTAAGCTTATTGAGAAGCAAAAGATTCCGTTGGAGCAAATATTTCAGGAAATGCCTGAGCTGATTCGTAAGGCATATCAGTATCCTGATGTTACCTGCGCAAGAATCACTTTCGATGGGATACAATATAAAACAGATAATTTTGAAAAAAGTGAAGTGAGTCAGTACACCCAGATTAAGGTACGCGGAGACAAAGCCGGAGCTATTGAGGTTTACTATCTTGAAGAGAAACCGGAAAGCGGTGCAGACCCATTCCTTAAAGAAGAACGTGATTTGTTAGATGCGCTTGCTGAGCGATTAGGCAAAATTACAGAACGCAAACGGGCGGGAGAGAAGCTGCGATTATTCAGAGACCTGATAGAGCGGTCGAATGACTGTATTTTTATCATAGAGCCAGAAAGGGGCTGTTTTCTGGATGTAAACGAGACATCCTGCGGCACTCTTGGGTACACGCGGGAAGAGTTACTCGATATGAACATTAAAGATATCGATGAGTCTGTGTTAGATGATTCTTCATGGCGAGAGTGTACCAAAGAACTCAAACTCAAGGGAGATTTAGTTATACAAGGCCAGTATAAGCGCAAGGATGGAACAATATTTTTCGTGGAGACAAGTCTGAAGCTCGTAAGTCAAGAGAATGGAGAGCGTATAATAGCGATCGCACGCGACGTCACCGAGCGTATGCAAGCGGAGGAAAAGCTGCTTCAGATTCAGGCTGCCGTAGATGATGCTACCGATGCCATCATGATTACAGATTGTGATGGCAAAGCGCGGTACTCGAATATAGCCTTTGGCGAATTGTTTAAGCATTCCAGCGAAACAATAAATGAGGCAGGCATTGGTTCTATTTTTGTTGATGAGAACGTCGTAAAGGAGCTGTCCCAAACCATTCTGGGTGCCGATAGTTGGAAAGGTGAGGTTCAAATACTATCAGCGAAGGGACGGCAATTCCCGGCATTGCTACGCGGCACGCCGATTACAGACGAGCAGTCGAACGTTCTGGGTATGTTGTTCATCATCAACGACATTACCGAACTCAAAGAGGCAGAACGAGAGCAGGCCCGACTTCTGGAGAAGGTGGAAAGCGCTAATAAGGAATTAAAGGATTTTGCGTATATTGTTTCCCACGATTTGAAGGCCCCATTACGCGGCGTCAGCACACTTGCGAACTGGATATCAACCGATTATGCGGATAAGCTTGGTGAGGAAAGCAAAGAGCAGATAGATTTGCTTTTGACGCGAGTGGGTCGAATGCACAAGCTGATTGATGGCGTTCTTCAATATTCGAGAGTTGGACGTGCAAAAGAAGAACAGATTCAGGTGAATTTGAATGAGCTTGTTGAAGATGTTATTGATATGGTTGCTCCGCCTGGGAACATTGAAATTACAATTGAGGATGAGCTGCCTGTAGTTGAGTGCGGACAGACGCGGATTATTCAGGTCTTCCAAAATCTGCTGAGCAATGCCGTGAAATATATGGATAAGCCGCAGGGCCGGATAAAAATCGGCTTTGTCGAAGAGCCCGGCTTCTGGAAATTCAGTGTCGCCGACAACGGCCCCGGGATTGAAGAAAAACACTTCGAAAGAATCTTCCGGATATTCCAGACATTATCGCCGCGTGATGAATTTGAAAGCACCGGCGTCGGCCTTACCGTGGTAAAGAAAATCGTGGAGTTATACGGGGGCAGGATTTGGGTGGAGTCAAAACTTGGCGAAGGAAGCACATTCTTCTTTACATTGCCAAAGCAAAAAATGGGGGTTAAAGATGCGAAACTCGAAGCCAATATTATTGGTCGAAGATGACCGCGTGGACGTAATGGCCGTCGAACGGGCCCTTAAAGACCTTAAAGTTACAAATCCATTAGCCCATTTAGCCAACGGCGAAGAAGCATTGGAGTATTTAAGAGGCGGGAGTAATAAAGGGCCGTGCGTTATCCTTCTGGATTTGAATACGCCGAAGATGAACGGCTTTGAATTTCTGAAAGTTGTAAAAGCCGATGACGTGTTGAAGAAGATTCCTGTTGTAGTTTTAACTGCGTCGAAGGATGAACGGGATATAGTCGAGAGCTTTAAGCTCGGTGTCGGCGGTTATATGGTCAAGTCTGTTGATTATAAAAAGTTTATGGAGACAATCAGGACAATTGATGTGTACTGGACTTTAAGTGAATTGCCAAATGGAGAATGAGATTATGGAAAATACAAGATACAAAATTTTGCTGATTGAGGACGACAAAGTGGACCAAAAGGCCTTTAAGCGGTTGGTTAAAGAGGAAAAACTTCCGTATGATTGCACCATAGCAGGGTCTGTTTCAGAGGCCAAGAGCATACTGGCTTCGGAGAGATTCGACGTTGTAATTGTAGATTACCTGCTCGGCGATGGTACAGCATTTGATATTCTGGATTCGGTGAAGGATACTCCCCCTATATTTGTCACCGGAGCTGGTAATGAAGAAATAGCTGTCAAGGCCTGGAAGGCCGGAGCTTATGATTATCTGATAAAAGACGTCGAACGAAACTACCTTAAAGCTGTTCCAATAACAGTCGAAAATGCCGTCAAGCACAAGAAAACGGAAGAGGAACTGCGATTGCTGTCAGGCGCTATTATGAACACCGATGATAGTGTCTATATTACCAATATGGAGAACAAGATTATCTTCGTCAACAGGGCATTCTGTGAAAGTTACAGATACAAGGAGGAAGACATTGTCGGAAAAGACAGTAATATTCTCTGGATAGGCAAACCTCAAAGTGAGCGTACGAGAAGCGTTTTCCAAATTGTTGGAGGCGCCTGGGAAGTTGGGTTTTACCATAAACGAAAAGACGGCAGCGTATTTCCGGTTTCTCTTTCGAGGTCAATCATCAGGGATTCAAACGGGAACGAAGTTGCGGTTGTTGGGGTGGCTCGTGACATCTCGGAACGCCTTCTTGTAGAGGATGAACTTAGAACCAAGAGTCTGGAACTGGAGGGACGAAATCAGCTGAAAAGTGAGCTTGCTATTGCGGTTTGCCATCAATTGATGACACTGATAGCCGAGTTTAAGAATATTATCTCCGATGCTATGAGAGGTACCTTGGGAGAAATTGGTTGGGAGTTGCATAATAATCTGAAGCTGGCTGTCAGGAATATTGACAAAGTTAGAGGGATTATTAGTGACTTTCTTGCCATTTCACAAATTGACGCCGGCAAGATGAAATTGGAGCTGACCGAGCTTAGTCTTGGCTCGGTTGTTTCAGAAGTTATAGAAGCCCTATCACCGCTTGCAGCCGAAAAAGATATTGAATTAGAAAGCTTTATGCCTGATTCCGAGCTTGTTATTGAAGCAGACCGTGACAAGATAGTGCGGGTACTGACTAATCTTGTCAGCAATGCGATAAAGACTGTTCCTCCAAACGGTCATATTGGCGTGCGAGTAAAAGATATTGGCAGTGAAATTGCCGTGGAGGTGCAAGACGACGGCCCGAGTATCGAAAGTAATGAGATAAACAAGATTTTCAATCGCCTTGACCAGATTAGAGAACATCTCCGTTACGGCAAAGAAGAAGGCCTGGCTCTGGGCCTGCTGATAGCTAAAGAATTACTGGAGACGCATGGTGGATGTATATGGGCTGAAAGCGGGGACGGGCAAGGAAACAATTTCTGCTTTACTCTGCCGAAGTCAGGTGTACAGGAAGAAGTTTCTACAGCGGCAAAAGCAGGAGAAAGAGGTTGCGAGGACTGTACACAGCAATGAGCTTGCCGATAGCCAAGGAATTGATAGGAATATATGGTGATAAAATCTGGAAAGACAAGCCAGATGTCAAGCTCCTTCGTCGGAGCTTACCGGCTAACCGACCATCTGCAAGCTGGCCAGGGCAACGAACTTGTCATCAGTAAGTTCAAAAATTCCGTCAAGGCCGGTTACCGTAAAGATACCTCTGGTCGCGGCGGCAACGCTGCAAAAAACAAGCCGATGCCCACAATCAGCCAACAGCTTGCGCAACTTCAGCACCTTCGAGAGACTTGAAGAAGTTATAATATCGACGCTGGAAAAATCAACTACCACATCGCAGTCCCCTCTGTCACGCACGATTTCAATAACCTTTTTGAGCTCATCAGCCATTTCTGGTTCCTGGGGCAAGTCCACGAGGACGATATTCTCCGACCAGTTCTGGATTCCCATTTTAGTCTCCTTTTTTAACTCATACGACCTTCGCGAGTTTCGGATGTTTTATCGGTATAAATCTGGGCCAGGTTAAGCAAAAAAACCAACAAATGCGGCTTCACCGCAAAATCCCGTACTTTCCACGATTATCAGCTTTTTTTTCAGACCAAGCGGAATAAGTTGTGTCTGATTCAAGGAGGAGAAAAAAACGAAGTTGTGGTTTTGCCGGATTCGCCGAAGGCGAATTGCCCCGTGTTTTCGAGGCAAAAGCCATAAGCATTATAGCTCCAGCCAGATTGCCCTGAAGTGTTTTTTGTTTTGGTCGGTCAGGTATTTGTTCAAGCACTTTCCGTCTTTACTCAATTTTCCTTCCATACATTCGGAGGCATCCGAGACATTGATTGCTAAACTGCCGTCATCACTAAGCAGCAAGAACCCGGCTGAATTTTTGAAGGTGACCAATGCCTCTGGACTAAAACTGCTTTCATCCGGACTTAATTCCCGCACCAGCACCGGCGGCGTGCCCTTTTTTCCTGACCAGCGATATAAGGCGAATCCAGGCCCCTCGTTATGTGGGCCGGCAACAATGAAATATGCCTTATGAAAATGGGAATACTCCATACTTCTTATGCCGAGACCACCCAAATTCCAGAGAATAGGCGCACCAAAAATTGGCGGCTCCGCTCTTTCAATTATCTGCCTCGCATTTTTTAGGGGAACAACAATTGCTTTTGAGTGAGGGCGAGGGTTCCTGAATCCAATGTAGATTATCCTGCCATCGGGTGAAGCACAAAGCCCCTCAATATTAAGGCCCTCTTTTTTGGGTGCAAGATTTTTGCGCTGCTGTTTTGTAAGGTTCGCTGCATCAAATCGAGTCGCCCGCTTTAATTCCAACTGGACGCTGCCGGCGGTTTTAATCAGACTGTGGATGAGGGTTCGGCAGGGGATACCTACTGGGCGGATGATAACGTTGTCATTTTGGACTTTAACCGAGGTGGCGAAAAAACGATACCGGTTCGGCCGCATTTTCCCGTCCCTGTTTCGACCATGCGAAGTAATCCAATAGATGCGGTCTCCTATCATCGCTGCCCCCTCAATGTCGGCCTCCGGGTGTTCCGGCTCAATGCCAAGAAACTGTGTCAGGTCATAAGAGAAAACAGGAAGGCCGGATGCATTGGTTTTGTAAACCCTCAATACGTTGTTCTCATCGTCGGCCACGATGAACATCTTTTCACTCACCGCGACCGCAGCAGAAGCATCACTGGTTCCACGATAAATGAGAACTTCTTCAGGCGGGGTGTTATAAGCACGGCCGATGGCGCTACACATCAACAGCAGAACACAAGATTCAAGACTCAGGAAGCAAGACTTTAGTTTTTGGGCTGTGGTCTTTGGTCTGTGGTCTCTGGTCTTTACTCTTGTTCTCTTGTGCACTTTCTTTCTCCCACATTCCGTCCGGCCGCACCTGGAGTACTCCGGTACTACAATAAAAATTCAAGGTCGCGATAGCATAATTTACCAGAGCTTCCGTAGCGGCATTCCGGGAGTCAAGTAAGGCGTCCTGGGCGTTGAGGACGCGGCGACTGTTTGCTCGGCCGTACCGAAGCAGCAGGGAGGTATTCTTAAGGCGTTTCTGCGCCAATGCGACGCCTTCTGACTGGACACGGTAGCGTTCGGCTGCTTCCGTCAGGTCCCGGTAGGCCTGGCGCACTTCCAATGTTACCCAATCGGACACTTCCTCATACTCGCGCTGACGCTGGCTCAGGGCTATTAAAGATTTGCGATATATGTTTTGTTCAAGCACTCTGTCCAGCGGCAGCTCCACATCGATACCAATCTCGGACTCATTAAGAAAATTTCTCAGCGGATTGTTGTCACGCAAACGTCTCAGTGGATTGAGACGATCTCGGTCGGTGGTAAAGTCATCATCTAAAGCACCTACGCCTGCTAGTTCTGAAGAGTCTGAAAGCGAGGTAGCATCCACACCGACGAAAAGGTTTAATTCGCCACGAAGTCCATCGGCGGCAACAAGAACCTTACGCTCGGCATCAGCGATGGCGTCGCCGCTGTTAGCAAGGTCAAGACGCTCGACCAATGCTACTTCAATGGCCTCGGCCTCGGAAAACTCGGGCATAGACCGCACCACCGACCTTAAAACTTCAAGTTCATTAACATCTAATTGGAATTCAACATTTGCCGGTAAACTCAACTGCCAAAACTTGAACTCATCAAGTGCCTGCTTGTATTCCTTTTGTGCCTGAACATAAATATCCCAGGCTTCGAGCTTCTCCTGGCGGATGCGGTCCAGCTCCAGCCTGAGCAAACGTCCTGCATTGACCAATTTCTCGACCGGCACATACATCTCGTCAAGAGTCTTGTAATATTGGTGCGCATTTTCTACTGCGTCAAAGTTCTGCAGAACCCAATAGTATTGAGTGATGACCCCAACCACGAACGTTTTGCGGAACCGATTGAACGAACGCACCTGGTATAGCGTGTCGCGTTCGGCCTGGGTGAGATTTTCCTGGACGACTTTACGGTTGCTTCCGCGAAGCAGAGGTTGTATCACGGTTGTGCTCAGGATGGAGGCCAGCCCGCCACTAACGTCGCCCGTGAGCACACTGAACCAGGCGAGACTTACTTTTGTGCCGATTCTGGCACCGTCGGCGAGCAGCCGCTCAAAACCGAAGTCTGCTTCGCCGCCGATTCCTTCCTCGTCACCCTCTTTACCGTACGCTTGCCTTCCACCGCTGAAAAACTTTGTTTCAAACTCGTGCCGGGTCAATCTCAAATCCAAAGCCGTTGTGTAAAGTAATTCTTTCTCTAATTGATACAGGCGGTTATGTGCTGTTGCCAGGGCTACTGCTTGCGGGAGGGTAAGCACGCCGGAGGCAGGGATGGCTTTTTCGATTTGAATATCGTTAGGCGATGGCTCGGTATCGCTAATCTTATAGTTGACTTTGGCGCCGAATTCTTTCCGCCATTTCTGGTCAATGATATTATAAACTTTTTCGTCGGCTTCCGCTTTATAGTCATGCTGAGTGCACCCGCTCAAACTACACAAGCCGGTGAGGCCGACCATAATCAAATACACCAGTTTTTTGGTAAAACAACTGCAAATCATATATTTGGTATCCCTCCCCGGTCCGTCAAATCCGTCATCCCGCCGCGCGATGGTGGATTGCCGGATTCATCCGGCTACAAGCTTCTTATTCCCACTAACTCACCTGAGACCAGTTCCATACCCGAGGGAATTTTTATCAATATGGGAAGTCCCCACTCAGGAATGTTCGGATTTAGCCACAACCGTTCCGGCTTTCTTTCCATAGTCGGCCCGACATGCACTACGCGAGACTCCACAATCGTAACTTTCTGCGTCCTCTTTTTGATAAGCTCAACCTTCATTCCTTCTTGAACCCGGTCTATTTGTTCTTCGGTGGCATAGGCGATTATTTCACGGGGCCTGGCCTCTGCTATGGCAAGTATCGACTCGCCGGCTAAAACAACCTCACCCGGCCTGCATAAAATAGACTCACCCGGCCTGCGTAAAACAACCTCGCCTGCCCTGCCATAAAGTGGGACGACCACGCCGTCGAACGGAGCTTTTAACTCTACCGTATGACGTAGCTCTAACGCCTCAAGTTGCACCCACAAATCATCCATCAGCCGCTCCTGGACCGCTATTTCTTTGCGTATAACCTCAAGGGCACTGCCCACTGATGGGTGCTGCATCTGGAGTAGGGCAAATTCATCGCGGCGCTCTTGTGCTTGTTTTAAATCCTGCTCGCTCTGCTCCAGCAGGCGCTCATTCTCTTCAATCTTTTTCTTTAACGTGTTGTATGCTACTTGTGCTTTTTGCAGTTCATAAGGTACGACAGCTTCCTCGGCCAGAAGCTCCTGGACAATTTTTACCTCCATGGCCAGGGCTTCCAACGTTACCCGGTCACTTGCAAGCAACGCTTTTGTCTCCAGGATGCGAACTCTGGCGTTCTCTACATCTACAGCGTATCGTCGCTGCGCTTCAACCTTGTTGGTTTCCAGATTAGCTGCTTCGGCGAGCATACTTTCCTGGGTGGGGACCAATTGGGCCATCAGGTGTTCTACCTCCGCCCGGGCAGTATCCAATTGTGCCTTTAATTGACCTTCCAGCAGGAGTTCATTGTCGAGCATAGTATCGATTACAGCCACTGTATCGCCCAGGCTGACTTTCTTAAACAATTGAACAGAAACGCTTTTCAACCGCCCCGGAGAGGTAGCTTTGACGTGACGCACCTGACCCTGCGCAAAACCCAGAATTTCAAAACGTTCAGCGCGACGCTGAAAAAGCGCGACCACGCATGCCACCGTTCCCAACCATACCAGGATAGGCAGAAAACGCGGATACAAACGACGAAACCAGTAACTCTTTGAGCCTATTCTTGTCATACGTGCGCTAAACCTCCAGCAGCCGTTCCTGCATTGTCAGGTTGATATTCTCAACACCCTCGACTTTTTTCAACTCGGATAACATCTGTTCATTTTTTGCGGCATTTCGTATTATCAACTGGTAAGCGTATTCAACAAGGGGGACGCCAAAGCCGCTTTCTTGCGACGATATGAGGGTGAATTTGCCGCAGAAACGTTTAAGAATAGCGGGAATCGGGTGCTCAGGTCCAATAGGGCCCTTAAGACTAAACCGCAAAAAACCATTGTTTGGCTCATGCGTGCCGAAGCCGGTCAGATACAGGTATATTGCTATCAAACTGAGAATAACGGTGCCGACAATGGCAGTGGCGTATCGCTGGGAGCCGGCTGCCATACCGACCACCAGCGTACAGAAAATGAATGCTATGTCACGGGTGTCCTTGATAATGTTGCGAAAACGGATAATCGCTAAAGCACCCATCAGCCCAACAGCGGTGATGATATTGTTGCCGATGACGGTCATAACCATTGCCACCACCACGGTTATCATAATCAGCGCTTGCACAAAGGACCTTGAGTAGGACAGGCCACTATGGGTGGCGTGGTAAACCCAGGCTATAACCTGCCCCAGAACAAAGGCCAGCAACAGGGACAAAATGATGCCTTCGGGAGTAAAAACTCTTCCCCCTGCCACAGGCGTCTCTTCAAATACCTGCCAGATTCTATCCATAGTTACTACCCCCTTAATAGCGGCGCACAGAACCCCAGCATACAGGACTCTTTTACTGAAGAAACATATTTCGATATTGGTTGCTGCCGCAAGTCGAAATACTTGGCCATCTGGCTTATCCACGCCGGGTAAGCACCGGTAAACTTGATCTCTAAAATCACACCACCTAAGGATATGGAATGACGCTGCCACCCTATGCTGTTAAGTGCTACTTTGGGTGCAGTGGTGACCTTATAGCATAGCTGTTGGTCAAAGGTCACCCTTACCCTGTTGTCCGAGTCGCCTTCATACGCTCGCCGCATATAGCGAACTTGTATTACAGGCTTGGCATTAATACTGTCCATATACAACCGGAACTGTCTGAGCGCCTCCTCATCATCGACACTATAATTTTGCGGTGGTAGAGACAATCCCGAAAGTAAAGCGGCTACATCGTGATGCATAATGCGGGCCCGGCTTTTGAGAATAGTCGCGTCCATCCGGCGTTTGATCTCGAAAAAACAGGGATAATCCGGTTCATCGGTATAACTGCGGATCCGCAGCTTATAGCGATTTTTCTGCCCTGTCAGACTTTCTCGGCAGAGCAGAAAATCGTTCGAGTCCAAATATAGACTGACAATCGGATAGCGACCGCCCCGCCGTAATTTGCAGTAACGGTCCAGGTGCAAGTAGGACCTGACAAACTGCGCAATCGCCTCAGCCTTTGACTCGCTAATGCGATACTTTAGCTCATGGCGCCACCGAAAAGTGGTTGGCTTGCCCGGCACTTTCGCGATGCTCACATCGCTTTTAGGATGATATGAGCCCGTTTTCTGCCGGGGTTGGCCTTTGAGTAACTCGTATGAGCCGGTTTTCCGAGTGAAAACATCCCTGTTTTCACAGACGTCGGGAACCTTCGCATCCTGCTTCGGTTTCCGCTCGGGAGTATGCTTTAGCAAATCTTCTAACATATCAACCTTATGTTTTAAATCGCCTGATATTCAAGAAACCACAATTGTTAAGCCTATTTATTTGAGGCACTTACGACTTTTGAGCTCTATTATCGGACACCCTCCTTGCAAAAAGATGTTTGAGCCGCAAATCCATTGCGTAAAAACCAATTTTTCTGCTCTAAGGCCCCAAACCGCCAAACTGACCTATTATAACATATATAGAGTAGTTGAGTCAATGCCTTTTTTAGTTAAAATTGGGATGGGAAGGGAACACCGTACACCCCCCCTTCACAATCTCCTCCCTCAAAGCATACCTCTCCCTGCTAATCGTAGTCGCGTATTCCCCAAGCTGCTCCTATCTCTCCACAACAGCTCCTTCTGGAACACCTTTTTTCAAAACGAAGGGATTTTTCGCAGCCGAAAGCTCGTTTCCGACCAGAACAATACCTTTGCTCGCTTTTCCCCCAACCTCGAGAAAGTTGCCGGTTCCAGAAAATGCCCTGCACCCATGGATAAAAGCATCCTGGACGCTCTCCAGCAGGACAACTGGGCTATTGGCTCGGGGCTTCGTCGTTTCTGTTCCAGAGAGCCTTAGATTCGTGCAGTTCCTGAGATGAAAAGAGGGTCCCTTGTCAGTGTTCACCTGTACGTTTTGTAGTTCAAGACCCACAGTGCTGTCACAAAAGAACCCCACCTCTGTCGAGGCTACGACATCGGTGATACGCAGCCCCTGAATGGGCATTTCGGGCAATCCAAGTATTTTGGCCGTGCAGGGCGATTTCTTGATTGTAAAATGGCTGATGGTTATATCGCGAAAAACCGGGGTCCGCTCTGAAACAGGCTCTGGATCGGTCTTTGTGTAAAAAGTAGTGATGTAAATCGGTTCCCTCACGTTTTCGACCACAAAGTTAGAGAAACGGATGTTTTCCACCACTCCACCTCGCCCCCGCGTACTCTTAATGCGGACAGCGCGGTCGGTGCCAACACACACGATGTTGCTTACGCTAACGTTGCGGACACCTCCTGACATCTCGCTGCCAATAACCACAGCGCCGTGGCCTTTGTACATCACACAGTTGCTGATGACGACGTTTTCAGTGGGCTTTCCTTTTAACCGACCTTCTTCATCACGTCCCGATTTCAACGTGATGCAGTCGTCGCCCGTGTCTATGAAGCAGTTCGAGATGCGCACATTGCGGCAGGACTCGGGGTTTATGCCGTCGGTGTTGGGGCTGTGCTCGGGATTGATAATCGAAATGCCTTCCACAACAAGGTTTTCGCAACCGACTGGATGGACCGTCCACGAAGGAGAGTCGATGATGGTCACTCCCTGGATCAGGACGTTTCGGCAACGGTAAAGGTTGATTACCCTTGGGCGGCCATAGGTAAGTATCTTCTTTTCGCCTTTCTTCTTGTTTTTATCTCTGCGCAACGCTTCCCACCACGGCTTCCCCTGGCCGTCTAATGTCCCGCGACCGGTAATGGCGATGTTTTCGAGGTCAAGGCCGGTAATCAGGCTGGAACACTTCGTGTCGTCTGATTGGACCCGCCAGCCTGGTTTGAAAGGTGGAAAATCCTCAAAGTTGGTGCTGGCAAGTAGCGTTGCCCCCTCCCCAATGTTTAGCGTAACGTTGCTCTTGAGAAAAATTGTGCCGGACAGGTACTTTCCTGCAGGAAAGTGTACGGTACCACCGCCTGCGGCTGTGCATGCGTTCACAGCCTTCTGAACGGCCTGCGTACAAAGTGTTTTTCCATCTCCCACGGCACCATACTTCACTACATCAAAGAGACGTGGAGTCTGCGCTGCTTGTGTGACCAAGTCGCTCAAGCTAAAAACACTCATGACGACAAGAATCTGCAAAACTGTCTTTCCTACTCTTTTCATGATAGTCTTCCTCAATTTACGCTGACTTCAGCCTTCAGTCTGTCCCGGATTTCTGTTCGGAACACCAGGGCGCCATATTACAGGAGATAATCAAGATTTCAACAAGTTTCCACTGAGTTGCTTGGACCAGGCTAAGATTGTCTCCTCCGTAACATATACCCCTGCCTTATTCCGAGCGCACCGCGGCAATCTCAATCCCAACTCAAAATTCAACACTCAAAATTCAAAATTATCTCTTCCCGCCTGCCCTTACGCACTTACGCACTTTTTTATTGACTTTTCCCGTCTTTTCTATGCCTCGCCAACCCGCATGACAAAGCTTACTTGCTACAGCTTAGGGCCAGAGAGTTGCCGTTTAGTTGTTAATATTTGGTTGACGGAATTAGCTTTTATATATATTGTATTTGCTGCGGGAATGTCGCATTTCATCTCCGTCAGACTAAATTGTTGACAAAAAAGATTTGCGTAGCGAAAATCGAGAGCTGGAGCGAAGCGTAAGTTCGCCGTAGGTTTACCGAAGGCGGGACGCAAACAAGTTGTGAAAAGAAAATGCAGAGCTTCGTTTAGGCAACGATGCTGAGCCTGTTATTTTGAGATATTATCGAGAAATACATAATTATTTTTATTTAGTAGAGAAATAAAAACATGTACGCTCTTGTGCGAAATTTCCTGCTTATTATAGATTGGCTGGCGATAATTCAAGGTATTGTAGGTATATGGGTGGCGATTATTGCTACAATTGCCCTAAGTACTTGGAAATGTCAAATAAAAGCACATAAACACATCGAATTTTTAGATGAGCTTACCGATACAATTCACAACTTTATCCTGTCAATGTCGGAACCAATCACCCATCTAGAGTTTACTAAAATCGAAATAGATTGTTACGCAGGCATCCATAATGAGCTTGAGGACATGAAAAATCCAGAAGCAGTCGCATTTATTAAAAAACGTGGCAAATCTACCAGAGACGATATCAGAGAACGTCTGACGGCCGTAAGAACGATTTTGAGCAAAATGAACTCGCTTGTAGCTAAAGGACAGATTTTTGGAATAGATAATTATTCTCAGTGCCAAGAAGCATGTAGAATGCTTGAGTGGTCGTATAATCAAATTGAAGCTTTCTTTTCGATTATTGGACGTCAACATTTGAATTGGTATAATCCTAAAGTTCAGAGTGCTCTTGAAAAAGTATTATCGGTTAATCCTGAGGATATAAAAAATAATTTGACTCAGCAAAATATCAATTTCCTCTTATTTGCAAAACAGGCTTACACCAAAATTCTAAAATAAATCTATGGAAAGTATTGGCAATGAAAAAAAAGGTTAAATTCGTTATTATACTTGCTTGTGCCTGAGGCACTTGTTTCCATACGCGGAATCATTTAATTAAAGAGGTTGAGCAGAAAAGCAAGAAGCAACGGGAACTGCTTATACAGACTGCATAAGTAATATTATTCACCCTTCCAGCGGAGCTTTTTAAACCAGTTCTTGTCTCGGACGCTCTTAAGGTCGTCATCGGCCATAGCATGCTCACGGGAAGGTAGTGTTTCTGCTTTTTCTTTAACCTTGAGCCATTCCTTGCACTTTTCTTCATTACCCCGCAGCGCATATACGCAGGCAAGGTTATATGCGCCTGCACCGGTCTTTATCGATTCAGCCTTTAAACACTTTTCTTCAGCCTGCTTGAGCAAATTTTCAGCATCCTTGCCACCTTTGAGTTTAGCCAGATGTACAAGTGCGTTGCCCCAATTGTCATAAGCTTCGTGGTAATCCTGCTTGATTTGCAGAGCCTTTTCGTATTTTTCACAGGCCTGGGTGAAAATCTTATCAGCCTCAGCATTTTCCTTTTTTTGAGCCCAATCTGAGAGTGTATTGCCCCAATTGTTATAAGCTCCGTGGTAATCCTGCTTGATTTTCAGAGCCTTTTCGTATTTTTCACAGGCCTGGGTGAAAAGCTTATCAGCCTCGCCGCCTTGTTTTTTCTCAGCCCTTGATGAAAGCGTAACTCCCCAATTGTTGTAAGCTTCGCACTTATCCTGTTTGATTTGGATAGCCTTCTCATATTTTTCACAAGCTTGTGTGAAAAGCTTATCAGCCGCCTCTCCTTCCTTTTCTTCACCCCAACCTAAGAGTACATTGCCCCAATTGTTATAAGCTTCATGGTAGTCTGGTTTGATTTGTACAGCCTTTTCGAATTTTTCACAACCTTGTGTTAAAAGTTTATCAACCTCATCCCCTTTCTTTTGAAGACCCCACCTTGAAAGTGATGTGCCCAAACCGCAATAGAGTGATGGAGATTCCACCTTAAAGTCTGTCTCTATTTGCCCCCAGTACTTTGCAGCAGACTCATAGTCGCCAGCCTTTTCAGCTCTTAAGCCTTCGTTCCACAATTCACTGATCTTACGCTGTCGCTCGGCCTCTTCCAAGGATTTTTGTCTTTCTTCGTTGCCTATCTTTTCTATTTCTACCTGCCCGGCCTTTGCTTCAGCTTTAATAGCATCCATCGTCTCTTTGGCTTTAGTGTCTATTTCCTTGAGCTTATCACCTACCAATTGGCTAATGCTTGCCAGTTTCTCTTGTGCCTTTAGTTCGTGTTCTCTTGCCTTCTCTCGCGATTGTTTGGCTTGAGTTCTTGACACTTCGGCCTTGTTGTATGCTTTTTCAGCGTTCTCACATGCCTTTTCGTATTCTTTTCTGTCCTTAAAAATAGTGTAGAGAATAAGCCCGATAACGAAAGTAACAATTATTCCAAGTGCCAATTTAAGATTGTCCTGGCTGTCTTTATAGAAGTCGCCGCGTAGTTGTTCCTTTGCCAGTTGGAGTTGGGAGTTCTCTTTGCTGACGTCTGACTTTTGGTGAGGGGCTGGTTGTGGTTTATCCGCATTGGACAAGGGCTTGGTATCAGATGCGATGTACTGATTCTGTTTGGTTTGCGTATCATTTGGTTCGGCCTTAACTGATGGGGATAGGGACAGTACAAAGGCCGTGATGGCTGCGAAAAGGATAAGTCTGTAAACCGCTTTTTTCATATTCGTTACCTATAGCAAAATAATAACATTATTCAAATATTACAGAACCCATCTCAGACGTGGAAAGCGGTGTGTATGCGAGTTTGAGCCCCCGACAAATGCTCGTGCCCGCCCCGACGATCCATCGTCAAGATGGCCGTCCTTATATGTCCGGATTATAGCCCGAAAACCGGCTAAGTCAAGAATTATTTAGTATTTAGTCGTTAGTATCTGGTATTTAGCTTTTTCCGCCGCCTGCCCGAGTCCGCATCCCTGTATGTTGTAGACAGGGACCCAGTAGGCAGGGATACAGCTATTTATGTGCTTATAAAGCACTTTTCTTGTTGACTTTTCTTTGAATTTCTGTTAAAATACCCAATATAAACCGCCCGCAGGCGCCAGATATAGCGGAGAACCGCACGTTTTCGTATCAGCAGATACACGCCAAAAATCATTGTTCGTAAATAGTCTTGGAGCGAAACGGAAACCCTTAGGGGAATTACCAATCATGAGCATCGAGAATCCAACTTTAGTTCACTTTAGGCACTTTAGCTCACTCTTCACTAACTTGCCCTCTACATCTGTCGAGAACGCTCTACAAATCAGCTCTTTTTATGCAAAACAAAGCCAATTTCCAAAAAAGTCAAATGAATGTAAATCCATATAATACAACGGATTATGAAAATAAATCCGATTGGACACTTGGTAAAAACAAACCCAATTCAAAGCCAATCAAAGCCAATTTCCGAAAA
>JAUWBI010000099.1 GCA_030601745.1 Phycisphaerae bacterium | reverse complement strand
CAGGACGGCCATCGCAATATGCTCAAAAACGCCGTCCTCTCTTTCTATCAGGCAGGCCATAGGCGCCAGGCACAAAAAATTTATAACCAATTGCGACAGTTGTATCCTGCTGACGAGTTTAAGGTTCCTCTTGTTGTCTTTGTAAGAAATCGACTCCGCGAAGAACTCCGGAGCATTGGCTTGAATAACGCAAAAGAGATTGTTGAGATGATGCTGCGGGAAAGCTATTTCAGATATGCGATACGCGATGACGACGAGGCGGCCGGCCTGGAAAAAATGGCAAAAGAAGTTTATGACCATTATCGCGATGCGTATAGAGACGAAAACAGGATTGACCTGCCTGATTTTGAACTGTTAAGATACCTTGCGCTTCTCGATTTTTGTTATGACCGGCAGTATCCCGTTAACTTAAGGCGCAATCTGCTTGGACGTATAAGGGTTGAAAAGCCCGAGCTTGCCGAGCAGCTGGAGCGGCAGGAGGAAGAGTTGCTGAGACAAACGGAACAATCAAGATGACATACACAGTTAGCTTCAGTTATGCCAGATGTAAAATACGACCAACTAACCCCTTCACAGAGAAAAGCCGTCTTTCACGCTGAAGGGCCTTTGCTTGTCATTGCCGGCCCCGGCAGCGGCAAAACCCGCGTCATCACGTATCGAGTGGCGGCACTTATCAATTCAGGCATCAAGCCAGACAATATTTGCGCAATAACCTTTACCAACAAAGCCGCCGACGAGATGTGCCAGAGGGTAGTTGCCCTGGGTATTCCCGCCGAGGGACCCCGCTTTGCGGGAACCCAACCACATATCAGCACCTTTCACTCTTTATGTGTCACGATATTGCGCCAATATGCAGATAAGACAGGCATAAATCCCAATTTTAGTATCTATAATGAATCCGACCAGTCCAGATGTATCAAGCAGGCCGTCAAAGATTGCGAACTTGACACCACTGACTTCCCGCCTGCTCGAATGCTCGATAATATTTCCAAGCTGAAAAACAGGCTTATTGATGTGGATTCTTTCAAAACAGAAGCCAATGATTTTCTTCGTAAAACGTTAGCCAGAATATATGACCACTATCAGCGCATCCTGGCCGAGCATAACGCTCTGGATTTTGACGACCTGCTGGTCAAAACCGCCTTTCTGCTCGAGGGCTCTGGCGAGGTTTGCTCGGAGCTTGGAAATCGCTTCAAGTTCCTGCTCATCGACGAGTATCAGGACACCAATCACGCCCAGTATAAAATCGCCAGGGCGTTTGTTTCGGCGCATAACAATATTTGTGTAACCGGCGACCCCGACCAGTCCATTTACCGCTGGCGCGGCGCAGACATCCGCAACATACTGGCCTTTGAAAACGATTGGCCTGACGCCACCGTTATCAAACTCGAGGAAAACTTTCGCAGCAGACCTAAGATACTTGAGATAGCCGACAAGTTAATTACAGTAAACCGAAACCGAAAGAAGAAAAAGCTTATCCCCATAAAGCCTCCTATTGCACATGTAGTCGTAACGGCCTTCGAGGATGAGACCGAAGAAGCCGAAGCCGTCGCACAACAGGTCAAAGAACTAAAGGACAAAGGCGCATCTCTGAATGATATAGCCGTATTCTATCGTGTTAATGCTATGAGCCGCGTGCTCGAAGAGGCATTTATCCGGAATAAAATGCCATACCAGGTTGTTCGTGGCGTAGAATTCTACAACAGAAAAGAAATCCGCGACCTGCTCGCCTATTTGAAAATACTTGTCAATCCCAGTGATGAAATTGCCCTGTTGCGTATCATTAACACCCCGCCCCGCGGCATAGGAAAAACAACCGTTGACAGAGTCCGCGCTTATGCTGCTTTGCATAATATTACCTTTTTCGATGGGCTAAAAAACGCAGAGGATATCGATTCTCTCTCTAAAGCTGCAAAAGCTAAGATTGTCGCCTTTGTCAATATGCTCGAGCAGTTCAAAAAAGATGTTGCCGGCAAAGTTGCGGCGCTCACCGAGCGTGCCTTTGTCGAATCCGGCCTGGAAAAATCTCTTCGGGACTCCGGTGACCAGGGCAAAACCGCACTCGAAAACGTCAACGAGCTGATAAATGCCGCTCACAGATATGACCAGCAGACAGAGGAGCCTTCACTGCTCGATTATCTTCAACAAATAGCGCTCTTCAGCGATGCCGATGCCTATGACGCCTCGAGCGGCCGTGTTGCTTTGATGACGTTGCACGCCGCAAAGGGCCTCGAATTTGAAAATGTCTTTATCGTCGGTGTCGAAGAAGGCTTATTGCCACACGAAAGGAGCAACGCCGGCGAAGATAAGGATGAGCTGGAAGAGGAACGCCGGCTCTTTTTTGTCGGCATAACCCGCGCCAAAACGCAGCTTTATATAAGTTGTGCCCGATACCGGACAGTGCGAGGCCAGTTGCTAAGGACAATACCCTCGCAGTTCCTTTTTGAACTCGGTTTGGACTTCACCGAACGCCCTCAAGAAAATATCGCTTCGTCTTGTGTTACGCAATCCACAATACGCAATATGCAATACGATTTTGCCCCAGGTCAGCGGGTACGACACAAATCTTTCGGCCCTGGCACAGTCAAAGAGTTTATTGATATGTGGGAAAACAGCATCGTCGTCGTCAAATTTAATTCTGGACAGACGAAATCTCTGATGGTAAAATACGCCGACCTTTCGAAGATATGAAGTCTTTAATGGACAGCAGTTTGAAACACTGACGCCTGAGCACGAATAAGACTTCTGCAAAATAACTGTATTTGGCAAAGGGCTTGAGGAAAAGTTAAAAAAGGAGATTGCAATGAAAAAAGAAATTAATCGAAGAGAGTTTCTGCAGCTAACGGCAGCAGGAAGCGCTTTATGCCTTGCCGGTGTCGGCTGTCAAAGGCAAATGGTCTTGAGTAGGAAAAGCCCAGGGCTTATAAGCCCCGGCTGCAGAAGAACAAAAGTTAAAGTGGCCAGGATTTACATGGGAACACCGGGTAATGACTATTGGCCAAAACCGGGCTTGAATTTGAAGGACGAGGTTCGGTTTTATGAATCCGAGTTTGCAAAATTAAAAGACGAATTGTCTGATGTAGATTTTGTGCTGGATGAATTGGTCGGTTCTCCGGCCCAGGTTACTCCACTCAAAAGCAGATTAGAAGATGTTGACGGCATCCTGGTGATTCACCTCACAATGCGAACAGGGGGTACTCTGCAGGAAATTCTCAAATCACAAAAGCCGACAACGGTTTTTGCCGTTCCGTATTCCGGGCATGGATGGACCGGATTCGGCGCATTACGTAAGCAAGAACTCGGAGCTAAAATGGAATGCATGCTCACCAGTGATTACAGGCAACTGGCCGCTGCTATAAGACCCTTCCGTGCGATTCATCATTTAAGAGAAGCCAAGATTCTTAACGTCACGGAGCGGTCATTTGATAGATATGCTAACGACATAAAGAATAAGTTTGGCACGGAGATTAAACAAATCAAGCGAGAACAGGTGCTCAACGCTTATAATGCTATTAGCGACGGTGAAGCAAAGGCAGAGACCGACCGCTGGATTAAAGGAGCCGTAAGAGTTGTAGAGCCGCCCAGAGAAGAAATATTTAAGTCATGCAAACTGGCACTGGCTTTTGAAAAGTTGCTGGATGATGAAGATGCAACTGTAATGACCGTTGATTGTTATGGTACTTATGCTCCCGCGTACCGTAAGCTCCCTGCCTTTCCCTGTCTTGGTTTTGCTCGGCTGAATAATATGGGATTAGGCGGTATTTGCGAGTCGGATTTACGCTCTGCTATGACTCACATACTATTCCAGGGATTGGTGGGAAGACCGGGTTTTATCAGCGACCCTACGGTGGATGAATCCAACAAGAGTATCATTCTCGCTCACTGTCTGGGGACACCCAAAATGGACGGCCCGGATGGGCCGGCTGCTTCATACAAGTTACGAACGGTTATGGAACGCCAGGCAGGAGTTGTCGTCCAGGCGAAAATGCGCATCGGCCAAAAAGTCACTCAGGCAATATTGATTGGCACAGACCTTTTGCTATACTTCACAGGTGAAATTATCGATACGCCGGTCTCGCTTGAGCACGACAGAGGTTGCCGTACAAAGATTACAGTCAAGGTGGACGGCGATGTGGAAAAATTATGGAAAAACTGGTCACATGGATTGCATCGGCAGACGTGCTATGGGGATATCACCACAGAACTTCAGCATTTCTGCAGATTTAAAGAAATTGAATTCGTAGATGAGGCAGTATGAGCAAACCCTCCACGAGGCAATTTCATATTTAGCCCCGCGTTTTACGCGGGGTTCTTTTTCTGCATTTGCAGAAGGCTTAAAACTATTGTGAAAGGAGGATTTTATGAATCCCGTTAGAAATTCTAAAACGAGCACTAATATGCTAAACGCCGTTACAAATCCTATGACCGCGGAACATTCTACAAAAAGAAAGATTTCTAACGGGATGAATCGTCGTGATTTTTTCAAAGCCACCGGCCTGGGCGCAGCGTCGCTGGCAATGCCGGCATCTCTAATGGCCGCCGAGGAAGAGGCCGCAGAGCATATTCTCGACCAGGCTGACGCCCGCATTGAAAAGTGCCGCAAAGGCGATGCAGTGTTGAGACTTCTCGGGCCGGACGGCAAACCCCTTAAAGCCTCTACGATCGCCAAAATCGCCCAGACGCGGCATAAGTTCCTCTTCGGATGCAACATCTTCAAGCTGGGCCGCTGCAGGACGTCTGAGGACAATGCTGCCTACGAGGAGCACTTCGCTGCGATGCTGAACTTCGCAACGCTGCCTTTCTACTGGTGGAATTACGAGCGGCAGCGCGGCAAACCGGATGACGCCCGCACCGAAGAGCTCGTCCGCTGGTGCAAGGCCCACAACGTAACGACCAAGGGCCATCCGCTCGCCTGGAATTGGAGTGAACAGAAGTGGCTGCCGGAAGAGCCCGAGGTGGCAATGCGAGCCCAGTTCAAGCGCATCGAGCGTTGTGTTCGGCTGTTCAAAAATGACATCGACATCTGGGACGTTGTCAACGAGGCGACGCATTACGACCGCGATAAAGCCAAAAAGAATGCACCGAAGTTGACCGAGGCCATTCGCAGAATGGGCGTCGGGGCGTACGTCCGTGAGGCGTTCAAGGCGGCACGCAAGGCCAATCCGAAAGCCACGCTGGTCATCAACGATTATCGAACCGACCCGGCTTATGCCGAAAAAGTAATCTCCCAGCTCGTTGACGATAGCGGCCGGCCGCTTTACGATGTTATCGGCATCCAATCGCATATGCACGGCCGCTACTGGGGAGCTGAGCGAACCTGGCAAGTTTGTCAGTCGTTCGCCAAATTCGGAAAGCCGCTGCATTACACCGAGACGACGGTCGTCTCCGGCCCAAGGACAAGCCAGGGCTGGAATACCACAACCCAGGGCGAAGAACGCCAGGCCGAGCAAGTGTCGGAGTTTTATCGTGTCCTTTTCTCGCACCCCGCCGTCGAGGCCATTACGTGGTGGGACTTCACCGACCAGGGTGCCTGGCAGCGGGCACCAGCCGGATTTCTGCGGGCGGATATGACGCCAAAGCCGGCTTACGAACAATTAGAACGCCTCATCAAAGACAAATGGTGGACGCAAACCAAAGCAACCCTCACACCCGGCGGCAAGGTAAACTTCCGCGGCTTTCTCGGGCAGTACAAAGTCGCCGCACGCAGTGCCGGCCGCCGACTAACCGGCGCCTTCTCGTTCGATAAGAGCACAAAGGAACCGATAGATGTGCAATTAAGTTGATTGAAACACGCGAAGGAAAAGTCGAGCGAAATGACTTTATAACTCTGGGTTGGAAATGATTGCCTATTTTGTGGAAGTATGAGTGTCCTGTTGACTAAAGGAATCTGTGATGCGTAAGGTCTTTTTTATCTGTACCCTTGGGTGGTTGTTTTTTGCCACAGCGAGCAATTTGTGCCATTTGGCCCAGGCCGAGGATAAAAGCAAACAGTCCTCTAAGCAAAAGCATATTAAGGTAAGCGTTAAAAGGAAGCCAACAGATAAAGACTGGAAGCTATATGACACAAGAACAATAGAGTTACTTGAAGGCTTTAAGCCAGATTCTAAAAAAATCATGTATAGCAAATACGGCGGCCAAATTAACAAAAGAGTTCGAGCAAAGGGCTTCTTTTATACACAAAAATTAAGAGACCGCTGGTGGTTGGTTGACCCCGAAGGTAATTTATTCCTTCATGTCGGTGTATGCGGCGTCCGAAAGGGCCGTTCCAGGGTAAGTCAAAAGCCGGCTAAGGAAAGGTTCGGCACATGGGAGAAGTGGGCTGAATTTTCTACTACGATTCTTGCTGAGCACGGCTTTAACGGGACCGGGGGATGGTCGGACGCACATCTGTTGCGGACAGCTTCGCATCGTCTGGCATATACTCTTTCGTGGAATTTTATGGGGTCGTTCGGCAGGTCCAAGAGGCTTGTCTGGCAGGAGCCGGGACATCTTGGATATCCCAATAGGTGTATTCCCGTATTTCATCCGGATTTTGAGAAGTTTTGCGATGATTACGCCAGGCAGCTTGCGGCGACCAAAGACGACCCATGGCTGGTAGGGCATTTCTCGGACAATGAGCTGCCTGTTGTCCCTGATATGCTGGACAGGTCCTTACAGCTTGATGCGAATAATCCGGACCTTCGGTATGGCTATGAGGCGGCTAAGGAATGGCTTAACAAAAGGAAAGGCAAAGAAGCCATGCTGAAGGATATAACTGATGCAGACCGGCAGGCGTTTCTTGCATACGCGTTTGAGAGGTATTACCGCATAACTACGAATGTCATTCGCAAGTATGATTCAAATCATTTGTGTCTTGGCTCAAGGCTGCACGGAAGGGCACTAAGGCTTCCACATATATTCAGAGCGGCGGGAAAGTACCTGGACGTTATAGCGGTCAATTATTATGGTGCATGGGGGCCCAATCCGGAGAAGATGGCGATGTGGAGCCGCGAGTCGGGCAAGCCTTTTATGATTACGGAATTCTACGCCAAGGGGCAGGATTCGGGCCTGCCGAACAATTCCGGTGCCGGCTGGCTGGTTCCAACGCAAAAGGATAGGGCTTGGTTTTATCAGCATTTTACAATAGGACTGCTTGAATCCGGATCTTGTGTCGGCTGGCACTGGTTTAAGTACAGGGATAATAATCCACAGGATTTGAGTACCGACCCATCCAATCGCGATTCGAACAAGGGAATAGTCAACTATCAGTACGAGCCATATTTTATGCTGCTTGAGGATATGAGGCAACTGAACAACCAGGTGTACGTCCTTATTGATTACTTCGATTCGAAGTGAGGGCGCGTAGCGACGAGCAGGGGACCGGAAAGTGCTTCGGGAAGGTGGTAATACTTTAACAGGAAATTTCAATTGCGTATCGACTCCTGCAGGTTATAATGAAATGATAATTGACAGCCCCGGTGGTTTAGCCGGAGTTGGTTATAGACTTATGTATTTTACGGAAAAGTTAATTAGAACATTACATTTTAGGAGGAATTACAATGCAAACCCACAAAAACTGTGCCAAATCCTGCTGTTCCTGCACAATGAGCCGTCGCGGCTTCCTGGCAACCGCCGGTGCCTTGGCCGCGGCCACGCAGACCGGCCTGCTCGACTTCACCTCATCGCTGTTCGCCGCCGAGCCGAAATCCGCCAAAAAGCCGCGAGTCCGCGCGGTGTTTATACGCCCGAATATCGACAAGTACTGGATGGGCTGGCCCGGCGCCGCCTACGACATCAAAGCCCGCCAGCGCCAATACACTAAGATTCTCAACGACGCCGCCAAAAAGCACAGCGTCAACCTGCAGATAACAAGAGAGCCCCTCCACACTGATAACCTCGTCAGTGCATTCCTCAAAGATGTCAAAGAAAACCCGCCGGATGGCCTGATGGTTATCAGTATGTGCCTCCACCATACCGGCTTCAAATCCTGGAGCAAAACCAACAACATTGCCAAAAATCGCGGCAATATCCCGACGATTGTCTTTAGCCCGATGGGCACTTCTTTCACCGGAGACCTCCAGGCAACCCGCAATATACCAGGTGTCTTTGTTGCTTCAACCCAGGACCTTGACTGGCTTGCCTTCGGCCTGAAAATGTTCAGCACCATCCACCAGATGAAGAATACCCGCCTCTGCATCATCGCAGGCAACAAAACTTATGACCGCAAACTCGACGTCATCGGCACCACCCTCCACTACATCCCTCGCAAGCGATTCCCGGAGGAGTTCAAAAAGGCCGAGACCACCGACGAGATGCGAGCCATGGCCAATTACTACACCAGGAACGCCAAAAAGATTGTCGAGCCGAACAAACAGGATATCCTCAACTCAGCAAAGTGCTATGTCGTCGCCCGGCAGATTATGGCAGCAGAGAACTGCCAGGGCATCTCGATGGATTGTTTGGGTTTGATTGGGAGCCGTTTGATTCCCTGCCCACCCTGCATGGCCTGGCTGAAGCTCAACGACGAGGGCTCCGTCGGCTGTTGCGAGGCCGACTGGAATGCTGCTATCTCTTTGCGGCTAACGAGTCTTCTGTGCGACCGGCCCGGCTTTATGCAGGACCCCGTGCCAAACACTGTCAACAACACGCTGATGGGCGCCCACTGTTCCTGTCCGACAAAGCTCGACGGCTTTGACAAGCCCCCCGCGCCTTTCATTCTACGCAACCACTCCGAGTCCGAGCTTGGCGTTGCACCGCAGGTACTCTGGCGAATCGACCAAAAAGTTACCGTTATGGAGTTTGAAGGCCCGGGCAAAATCATCCTCGGAACCGGACGCGTCCTTCGCAACATTGACACACCGCCTGCCGGCGGATGCAGAACTTCCGTCGAGCTTGAGATGGATGACATGCCCGACTCGCGTGACACACGGGGCTTCCACCAGTTGTTTATATATGGCGACCTGGAGCTTACGTTCAAAGCCTACTGCCAGCTCGCTGGAATCAAGGTCGAGCACATCGGCAGACGATAGGTGTGAGTTGGGCCACTCACTTGGCATCGAGGTCGAGTACATTTGACTTCTTGCCGGTGGGGATGTTGTGCACTTTACCCTTGCGCTCCGATTTTCCGCAAGGATGAGATGTAAGCAGAAAGCTTAAGAACGAACGCGAAAGGAACGTACCAGTGTCAGAATCGCAAGTTAAACTCTACTATAAAAATGTTACTGCAGAGGTTATAGGCCCCGAACATGGCATTGCCGCCGACCAATTAAAACAACTTGCCGAAAAAACCTCGCCGCTAATTTCTCAACTGAACAAAGAAAAAAAGGACGGCAGGACCCCATACAGAGACCTCCCCTTTAACAAGGAAATTTCTCGAAAGGTCAGAGAACTGGTTGCAGAACTCAAAGACCGATGCGAAAATCTTGTTGTCCTCGGCATCGGCGGCTCTGCCCTCGGCAACATCGCCCTGCAAACCGCACTGAATCCCTATATGCACAATCTCGACGACAAGCAACGCCGTGGCCCTCGACTATTTGTTTTTGATAATATCGACCCTCCGCAACTGACATCATTTTTGAAGTGGCTTAAGGACAACGACAGACTCAAAAAAACTATTTTTAATGTTATCAGCAAAGGCGGCCAAGCCGCAGAGACTATGAGTCAACTTATGATTGTTCATGAACTGCTCGGTCCCGATAGCTACAAGAAACAAATAATAACTACTACCGATACACGTCAGGGTACTCTCCGCCGTATTACAGAGGATGTGGGTTTTAGAAGCCTTGAAGTGCCGGAGGGTGTCGGTGGCAGATTTAGCGTTCTAAGTGCCGTTGGACTGTTCAGTGCCGCTATGTGCGGAATTGATATCGATTCACTTTTGGCAGGTGCCCGGGATATGGACGATAGGGTTAGCTGCGAGGATTTTTATAAAAACCCCGCCGCAATCAACGCTGCAGTAAACTACCACTTCTATAAGAAAGGTAAGAATATCTCTGTAATGATGCCATATAGCTACGCCCTCAAGGATTTGGCCGATTGGTATCGTCAGCTTTGGGCCGAAAGCCTCGGCAAAGTCAAAGTTTCAGCCGGCAATGAAGTCCACGTCGGCCCTACACCTGTTAAGGCCCTCGACACAACTGACCAGCACAGCCAGGTGCAGTTGTATCGCGAAGGCCCAAACGATAAATTGTTCACTTTTCTGCAGGTCAATAATTTTGACAGAGACCTCAAAATCGGACTGGCTCCTGAGGATGCCTCTGAACTCGCCTTTCTTGCCGGTAAAGATTTGAGCACACTGTTCAATAACGAAAAGAGAGCCACCGAGTATGCCATTCTGCAGAGCAAACGTCCCTGCCTCACAGTCTTTTTCGATGAGGTAAATGCTTATACCGTCGGCCAGTTTATTTATTTGTACGAGGTAACAACTTCTTTTGCCGGTGCATTGTTCGGCATTAACCCTTACGACCAGCCCGCTGTTGAGTTAGGCAAAGAAGCTACTTTCGCTCTTATGGGCAAGCCCGGCGACGAATATGAAAAATTGGCACAGCAAATTCAATCACTGACCAAAATTGACGGGGACTTTCTGGTCTGATGCACCTGGTTTTTTTCAATGTTTTGGCACATTTGTCCGCGATGGATTCTCGCCTTCGCCTCGCAAGTATGTTTGCGGTGTTAATTGGTGGTCTTGTAGCGGGCTATCTGGCAAGCAATCGATTTGGTGTGCCGGAGCACCTGGCCAAAAAAATAATGACCGCCGTCCTGGTCTCTTTCAATTGGCTCATCGCGCTGCTCGTAATCTGGCGCATGCAGTTGAGCCGCCAGCTCGTTTGGCTGCCGATAGTTGGCTTATGTTTAATGCTGACAAGCACGGCTCTTTCAATAGGGCTCTTTTCTTTCCTCAAGCTCAACCGAAGAAGCCGATTGACACTCATTCTGGCGGGGGGGCTGAGCAATATCGGATATACCGGTGGCGCCTTCGTCTGCTATGCTTTATTTGGTGCGGTCGGCCTCGCCCTGGCCAACATATACTTCTTACTTTATTTACCAACTTTGTATCTTATCTTTCTTCCTCTGCTGAAGGTGCGGGAACTTCGAATGAAGGACTCCAACGCCGGATTCAGACTCAGCCAGGTACTGGACCCCCGTTGTCTTGCGATTCCAGCCATAATAACAGCCATAATTCTGAATTTGACCAATGTCAAAACCCCCGATTTCGTGTTGAAATTTCATATTATCGATATCTTCGTTTACACCGCCTCCAGCCTGTCGTTTTTCGCGATTGGCCTGCGGGTAAAATTATCTCGGCTCAAAAACTATATAAACTTGTATTTTCCGCTCGCTGCGGTAAAATTTATTCTAACACCGGCAGTGGCTCTTTTGATTATCTGGCTGCTGGCACTGACCGGGCGAAACTTGGACGGCTTGGTTGAAAAAGTGATAATAGTTCTGTCAGCTACCCCGAGTGCCGTTCTTATGGTAACGATGAGCAACGTTTTTGATTTAGACGGCCCGTTAGCAAGTGCACTCTGGGTGGTTACTACGGCAGCCTTTGCTGCAATTGTTGTGCCCGTGTTATTTTTTGTCTTCACTTGAAAAGGGGCTGGCAATGGACTACGCAGTGGTAATGGCAGGGGGCACCGGAAAAAGATTATGGCCGCTCAGCCGAAAAAAACGCCCAAAACAGGTCTTGAAACTCATCGATGGCCAGACACTTCTTCGCTGTTGTTTTGAGCGCCTCTCGCCGATATTCGATACGAGAAACATAATTATTCTCACAAACGCCGGCTATGCAGACCTCGTCCGCGAAGACCTCCCCGAATTGCCCTTTAATAACGTCATCGCCGAGCCGGCCGTCCGCGATACCGCCGGCACCATCGGATTGGCCGCAGCCGTCTTGACCAAATATGACCCCGACGCCGCGATAGCTGTTGTCACCGCCGACCAGATAATAGAGCCTGCAGAAGTACTCCAGCAAGCCATCAAAGATGCCCTAACCTTTGTGAATAGTAATCCGGACGATATGATTACTTTCGGCATCCAGCCGACCTTCCCCAGCACCCAGCTTGGTTATATAAAATGCGCCAATGCCCGAAAGTGTCCCTCTTGTGAAAACGAAATTTATTCCGTCGAAGCATTCAAGGAAAAGCCGGACGAAAAAACCGCAAAAGAATATCTCGACACCGGCCGGTACTTCTGGAACTCCGGAATGTTCGTTTGGAAGGCAAAAACAATTTTGGCCAACCTGGAAAAATTCCTGCCCGAAGCTACCAAACCTCTACGCAGAATTCAAGCTGACTGGGACAGCCCGGAACAGCAGAAAACGCTCCAGGAATGGTTCGTAAAATTACCCAAAATCAGCATTGATTATGCCGTTATGGAAAAGGCCGACAAAGTTTACGCCATAAAGTTGGACTGTCGTTGGCTCGATATGGGCTCTTTCGCCGCCCTCGCTGACATTATCAGTTCCGACAGGGACAATAACATCGTCGTTGCCGGCTCAAGCGAACTGCTCGATTGCAAAAACAGTATCTTAATCACCGAAGACCAGGGCCATCTCATCGCCGCCATTGGCCTGGATAATATAGTCGTGGCCCACAGCCCCGATGCCACACTCATTTGTCACGCCGACCACACCCAGCGGCTCAAAGAGCTGCTCAAGCTGATAAAGCAGCACACCGGAGAAAAATTCCTATAACAGAATGGTACGCAATCTTGGCCTGGAGCGAAGCGAAGGCACGATATAGGCACGACGAAAAATGAGATATCTGGCAATAGATTATGGTGATAAGCGCACGGGATTGGCAATTTGTGACCACGCCGAGACAATTGCTTCACCGCTCGCTGTAATACAGGGGCAAAAAGACCTGCTGAAAAAGATTGCAGATGTGGTCGAGACCGAAAATGTCGAAGCCATTGTGTTGGGACTGCCTTTGAATATGGACGACTCGCAGGGTCCGCAGGCCAGACTCATCTTCAAATTCGCCGACCAATTGAAAGAGCATCTCAACATCCCCATCCACTTCCAGGATGAACGCCTGAGCACTTTCAGCGCCGAGGGAAAATTAGCCCCTGCCGACTTTACCAGGGGCAAGAAAAGAAAGTGGCTTGACGCCATCGCCGCCGCGGAAATCTTGGAAGAATTCCTCGAACAAAAAAATGTAAAATAACCTTATCATCCCTGCGAGAACCCCGAACCCACTCTCCTTAAAATATTTAGCCGCCCAATTTTATTGGGGGGTTGTCTTTATAGCGCAGCGAGCCAGCCGCCGTCAACATATACAATCTGTCCGGTAACAAAGTCGCTGGCACTTGAGGCAAGGAAAACCGCCGTACCGACAATATCCCCCGGCTGACCCCACCTCTCTAACGGGGTTTTGGAAAGAACCCATCTATTAAAATCTTCGTCGGCCTGCAGTTTTGCGGTAAGGTCCGTAGCGATAAAGCCCGGCCCGATTGCGTTCACATTGATATTGTATTTTGCCCACTCCACCGCCAACGATTTTGTCAGCATAAGCAAGCCGCCTTTACTGCTTGCGTACGCCACGGTCGTGGGCCGGGCTCCCTGGCACATCAACGAGCCGATATTAATAATCCTGCCGGCTTTGTTCAGTTGCTTTCGATGCCGACAGAAGGCCTGTGAGATTACAAACGCAGCAGTCAAATTTACCTGCATAACCTGGTTCCAGGCCTCCAGGTCAACGTCTTCAGCCGGTGCTCGGGCAGTTGTCCCCGCACAATTGATCAGGATATCTATCCTGCCCGTTTCGGAGATTATATCCTTGAAAAGCGCCTCTATCCCTTTCGTATCTCCCAGGTCAAAGGAGAAGATCCATACCTTTTTATCGCTGCATTCTTGAATTTGTTGCTTGGCAGCTTGAAGCCGGTCTTTATCGCGGGCTATTATCGCAACGCCAGCTCCATTCTGGGCCAGGCCTTTTGCCACCGCAAGGCCGATACCTCTGCTGCCTCCGGTAACCAGGGCCGTTTTCCCCGATAGATTGAAAAGCCCACTTTTCATACATTCATACTAAAAGATAAATGCTGTTCCTGCAAATTCTTATTGCCCTTTTCCCACTCTTGATGGTACTATTGTCCTGAATCTGGCATTTTTTTGCCTTTGAAATTGGGTTTGATTGGGTTTGTTTTTTTGGACTGCGAAAGCGTCGTTTTTTCTGTAATCCTTTGTTATAAGTGAGTTTACATTCATTTGTGCTTTTCGGAAATTGGGTTTGATTGGGTTTGTTTTCACCAAGTGTCCAATTGGATTTATTTTC
>JAUWBI010000071.1 GCA_030601745.1 Phycisphaerae bacterium | reverse complement strand
TTAAAGCACTACATTAGTATATATGCATATACTTATATACTTCTATCTCCGTACAAAAAAAACTTCGTGTCTTTGTGCCTTAGTGGCAAAGACATCTGTGAAATCTGCGTCTGGAAAAACTTAAAATTCTCTGCGTTCTCTGCGGTTAATAAAAATCCCGAAATCTGTGAAATCTGTGGCCAATTTTCTTGTTGACTTTTGCTCGAAATTTGGTATAATACAAACCGCCATAGAGATGGCAGGCATTTAGCGGAGAACCGCACATTTTCGTATCAGCAGATACACGCAAAAAATCATCGTTCGTAAATAGTCTTGGAGCAAAGTAGAAACCCCTTATGGGAATTACCCATTTTACCACTCATGAGAATCGAGAATCCAACTTTAGCTCACTTTAGGCACTTTAGCTCACTCTTCACTAACTTGCCCTCTACATCTGTAGAGAGGCCTCTACAAATCGACCCTTTTATGCAAAACAAACCCAATTTCCTGGAAAGTCAAGTGAACGTAACCTCTTTAATAACAGTGGCTTATGAAAATAAATCCAATTGGACACTTGGTGAAAACAAACCCAATTCAAACCCAATCAAAGCCAATACAAAGCCAATCAAAGCCAATACAATGCCAATCAAAGCCAATACAATGCCAAAACAAACCCAATCAAACCCAATTTCAAAGGCAAAAAAATATGTCTGGGTGCCCCAAAAACATTGACAATTACTGAGACGGGTGCTAATTTGAAGCTCAAAGAAAATTAACCGCCGAGAAGGCGGAGAAAGAAAAGAAGAGAAGAAAAAGAATATGGATTCCTGCTTTCGCAGGAATGACAATATTGAAACTCAGCGGTAAAAAAGTAAAATCGTTTGGCGATTTGGTTGTTTTTAGATAAGAACCTTTTTTTGGAGATGAAAAAATGGAATTTCACATCAATTTAGCGAAAGACACGTGGCAATTCGCTTTCGGCGAATCCGGCAAAAGCACCAGAGCTGTTCTCATTCTCGTTATTTTAGCAGTTTTGGCACCCGTGGGTTTTGGGCGGGAAGCTGCCGGCCCACCTGAAAGAGCTGCTCCAGCCGGTGGCGCAAAAGAGAGTGTCCCCTCTTTTCCCTATGTTGCCGAGATAACCGGCGATAACGTCAATGTTCGTTCCGGTCGTGGCACGAATTATTACAGCTGCGGCAAGCTAAATAAAGGTGACAGAGTAAAAGTGGTCAACCACCAACTCGGCTGGTCCTGCATTGTTCCGCCCGCGGGCAGTTTCTCGTGGATTTCAATGCAGTATATCGGCATTGACCCGGATAATCCTACTGTTGGTATTGTTACCGGCGACGGCGTTCGTGTCTATGCCGGCTCGGATTCGATAAAGCCGATGCACTCTACGACTCGGCAGCGAAACCTCAACTGGGGCGATAAAGTCAAGCTGCTGGGTGAAGTGAAGGACAATTATTACAAAATTGCTCCGCCGGATGGTACCTACCTCTGGGTAATCACCCAATATACAAAGGCCCTGGGCCCGGTTGGAGAGGTCCCGCCAACTGTTGTTTCCCCTCGCCCTGCTGTGGTCCGTCCCCCCGTGGTTGTCCGCACGGATATTTCCGCTGAGGCAGGGCTCAAAAAATATTACGCTCTGGAAAAGCTAATCGAGGCGGAGCGAGTCAAACCAATCGCTCAGCAGAACTATGAAAATATAAAGAAAGCGCTCGCTGAAATTGTCGGCAGCAAAAAGGCCGGCAAGGCTATACGCTATTCGGAGTCTGCACTAAAGCTGGTAGAGCGTTATGAATGGGCTTTCAAAGTAGAGAAGGCTGTTCGACTTCAGGATGCAGAGTTGCAGCGGATTCTGGAGAGGATAAATAAAGCCCGTGCCATAAAGCTGGCTGAAGTTGAAAACCTTGGCAGATTTGCAGTTATAGGGCAGTTTCAAACTTTCGTGACTTACGGCCCCGGACACTACCGGATTATTGACGATTCCGGCAAAACCATTTGTTACGCTTTACCGACCGGCTCAGCCTCGAAGATGGATTTGAGCAAACTCGTCGGCCGGAAGGTCGGCCTGGTCGGAACAATCCAGCCGCATCCGCAAACGAGAGGAGCTCTGGTGCGATTTACAGAAACAGTTGAGCTAAGGTAATCGGCTTCTAAACTAACGGGGCCCCATTTTGACCCGCAAAATGGGGTCCCTTAAACAAGTTTCGTCCTGCGTGGGACCGCCACCGGCCTCACCGGCAAGAGGAAATCTCCATCAAGCTTTCCCGGGGATTGCAACGACGTCATCGGGCGGAGCAGTTACAGGGCCTTTCTCGAAGTCTTCGGCGGTCGGCTTGAGAGTCAAGTTGTACCAAGGCGAATCTTTCTTTTCCATCATGTCCGACCACCTGACGATTTGGCCCGTATAAGTGGAGATTCGGCCCATAATCGCGGTCAGGGTGGCTTCGGCAACGTTGCGGGCTTCATTGAGCGGCTTGCCCTCGAGAATGCTGTTGAGCAGGTCGACGTGCTCCTGCACTTGTGACCCTCCGTGCTGGGGGAAGTCCGGTATATCGATATTCTTGCTCGACTTCATCCCACCGCTGCCCCAAGTTGTGCCTTCGGTGCCTATGAAGTACTCGGTCTGTCTGTTATAGCAGCCGCTGACCTGGCGACACATACTGTGGATTTGGCAGTCGTCGCTGTAATCGAGTTCAACGCTGAAGAAGTCGAACTGGTTGCCGGTTTTTCGACGAGCCCGCCCGCCGAAGCCGAGAGCCCTGACCGGCGGATGACCAATGAACCAGTTGGCAACGTCGAGGTTGTGGACGTGCTGCTCGACTATGTGGTCGCCTGACATTTCGGTGAAGCTGACCCAATTGCGCACCAGGTAGTCCGCGTCCGTGTCGGTATTGCCCTCTTCCTTGTACCATAGCCGTCCGCCACACCACCAGACGCAGCCACCTCTGATCTTACCGATTGCGCCGTGCTCCACGGCATATTGATTCTTGCGCCACCGGCTATCGTGGCGGCGTTGTGTACCGGCGACGACGGCAAGGCCTTTTCTCTTTGCCAGCTCACCGGCTTCGATAATCCTGCGGCCACCCGGCGGGTCGACAGCAACGGGCTTCTCCATAAAGACGTTCTTGCCCGCTTTGATAGCCGCTTCGAAATGCACCGGTCGGAAATTCGGCGACGTGGCTATCAATACTACATCCACGTTGGTCTCCAGGAGCTTCTTATAAGCGTCGGCGCCATCAAAGCATCGCTCTTTCGGGACGTCATAGCGTTTGCCGGTTCTCTCGGCCTTTTCCTTGAACCAGTCGGCCGTCGCGACGACTTCCATCTCGCGACCGATGTGCTTGCCTGCCTCCATGCAGTTTCCCAGGGCTCCATTGCCCCGGCCCCCGCAGCCGATGAGAGCGATGCGGATTTTGCCGGAGCCGGCGGCATAGATGCGGTTTGTTCCCACACCCACAGCCGCCAGCGATATCGCTGCCGTTGCCGAAGTCTTGATGAAATCCCTCCGTGAGATTTCACGCGTTTTTTCATTTGCTTTCTTTTTCATAAACAGTTCCTTTCGATTAAATTACTTTAGATTAGTTTATGTCCCTGAAAATGATTCATAAAAGCGCCCCTCTAAAAATCGTCGCAGGCCTGACAGGGTGATGGGAATTCTTTTTCCGGTGTTTCATTTGAATCCTCCTACCAAATTACGCTTATTTTTTTGTTGTATCCTCCTCCATCGCGGGTATGTAACTACCTTTCGCAAAAGCAGTTACAACCAAACGGAAGGATATTTGTCTTCACCAACACTTTCATCAACCGTTCTATTATAACGTGCAGGAATTTATACGCAATTGAAACTTCCTGCGAAAATATTACTACCTCTTCAAAGCACCGAACCTTTGAGCGGACCCCCATTTTGCGACTTATTACAGGGGCCCCAAAGCCGACGTATGGGCTTTGGGAACCCGCAAAATGGGGCCCAGCACTGCCGGTAATCACCGTAGCAATTCCTTGAGATGCTTGAGACTGCTCCGGGCCTGGTCCGGGGTGCCGCACTCCACGGAGAAGACGATATCGCGAGGAGTCTTCTTGCGGACAATCTCGATGACCCTCGTCCAATCTATTACGCCATCACCGCAGGCGCAGCCCACCGGGGTGCCGGTTACCTTGCCGCGCTCAGCGTCGGAGTGCTCCACGGAAATATCCTTTGCGTGGAGGTGCACCAGCCGTTCAGCCACGCGCTCCAGCCACTTGTACACATCCTGGCCGGCCAAGTAGGCGTTGCCGGTGTCCAGATTGATGCCGATGGACGGTGAGTCAACGAGATTGTAGAGCCGGTCCAGACCGTCAGGCGTCCTAGAGTACTGTGCGTGGGGTTCCAAGCCGATTAGAACGCCGCGACGCTCGGCGACAAAGGCCGCTTCCTGAAGCGTGTACTTGATAAGCAGGTGGTCTTCTTCTTCGGTCGTCCATTTGGCCTTGATGCCTTCGTCAGTATTGATTACCGGGACCCCTATCTCGGCGGCAACACGAATCGCCATCTTGATGTACTCTCCGTGAACTTCCGGCCTGCCCAAAGGCCCATGGGCCTGAAGAGCAGAAATCTTCAGCCCCGCTTTGTCGCAGGCCTCTTTGATGCGGTACGGGTCGTCAAACATCGAGACGGTGTGGAAATAGCCGGCCTCGCTCATCAATTCCCGCCCGAAGTGAACCATAGGCTCGATGTACTCGTAGCCCATCTCAGCAGTTTTCTCAACAGCCCACTCAAAAGGCTTATCGCTGCTGCGAGAAAACTCAGTGTTTAAGCCAACGTAGATATTGCCCATTTTACAGATTCCTTAATTCTAACCTTCTATTCCTTCGCAAAAGAGATTCACTTTTCGCCGATTTTGCCTGTCTGCTACAAATGCCACGGACTCCGCATCAAAGGCAGCCGTCAAGGGGGTCGAAGCTCAACCCGAAACTCTGACGATTCCCCCGCTGCCTCCAGTGCCCGCCGGGCGGTGATAATGCCACACGTTGGTTAAATGATAAGTGGTTAATTGGTTAATTAACTATTCACCAGTTACCAATCACCAATCACATTTCTTCAGGCCTTCTTGAATGCGGTCCATTTCTGCCTGCTCTTAGTGCCGGCCAAAACGGTCTCAATGAAGAGCATACCTCGCAGGCCATCGTCAACATTCGGAAAATCCAGTACCAGTTTATCAGGTTTTTTCCTGGTCAATCTTGCCCGCAGGGTATCGGCGAAGTTGCAGTAAACGTTAGCGAAGGCCTCAAAGAAGGCTTCGGGATGACCAGACGGCAGGCGTGTAGCACGGCCCGCCGCAGGGCTTTTGGCACCCACATAATCGTTACCGCGGCGCCAAACCTGCACAGGCCCATCAGGAACCTTGACGTAGAGGTAGTTGGGATGCTCCTGATGCCATTCGAGACTTTTGTCTTCGCCATAGACCCATATAGCCAGGTTGTTTTCCTCGCCTATGGAAATCTGGCTGGCGTGAAGGATTCCCCTTGCACCGTTATTGAATCGAAGCAGGCAGTTGCCGTCGTCGTCGAGCCGGCGGCCCTTGACAAAAATCGTCAGGTCCGCACAGATGTGGGTAATCTTCAGCCCGGTTATGTATTCCGAGAGATTCTCAGCGTGGGTGCCGATATCACCCATACAGCCGGCGCCTCCGCTTTGCTTTGGGTCGGTTCTCCAGGCGGCCTGCATCTGGCCTGTTCTCTCCAGCGGCGTGGCCAGCCAGCCCTGCGGATACTGCACGACAATCTTGCGGACTTTACCAAGCTCACCGCCGCGCACCAAATCCCGGGCCAGCTTTACCATCGGGTAACCGGTGTAATTGTGCATCAGGCCGAACACTCTGCGGGATTTTTTAACGAGTTTTCGCAAATCCTTTGCCTCTTTGACGTTGAACGTCATCGGTTTTTCGCACATCACGTGGAAGCCCGCATTGAGAAAATCTCTGGCGATTGGAAAATGCCAGTTGTTCGGCGTGGTAACCGAGACGAAATCGATTCTTTCGCCATCGGGCAGCTTAAGCTCCCGCTCAATCATTTCCTCGTAGTTACGGTACACCCGCCTGGGATTGAGGCCCAGCTCGCGTCCCATCTGCCTGGACTTGCGTGGGTTAATGTCGAACGCCCCGGCCACCAGCTCGATGCCGCCGTCCAAACGAGATGCTTTGCGATGTACCTCACCAATAAACGCTCCCGGTCCCCCGCCAACCATTCCCATCTTCAATTTTCGGTTTAGTTTCATACCTGGTCCTTTCAATAAAATATTCTCGCGCGTAAGGTTACTATCGGGTTCCCATTTTGCAACCCCCGCCGTTTTGCTTCGCAAAAACGAAGCAGCGGGGGCAAAATGGGGTCCCTTCTTAATAGTTTACAAATTTGCCTTGTTCAAAAATACCGTCTTCCATAAAAAATATCCTTTTAAGATTATAGAGATTCAGGCCGACAAGGCAACTCAAAATAACAAAATTTGGGTTGACAATAAGGGGGTGTAGGTTATAAATCTGCTAACTTGAGCCAGAGGATTTTGGAGATAAATTGGACAGAGCACGAGGTAAATATGAGGACTGATATAAGTCCGGTGGCTGTGGATTTGTACTTTATACCGGTAGAAACAAGAGTTCCGCTCAAGTTTGGCCCTGAAACTCTAACCTCTGTTATATGTGCGCGGGTTTGCATAACGGTGGCGAATGGGCAGGGGCAAAGGGCACGGGGATGGGGTGAAACTCCGCTGAGCGTGCAATGGGCCTGGCCCAGCAAGCTCAGGTTTCAAGAAAGATGCGAGACGATGGAGCTTTTCTGTCGTATGCTTGCCGAGGCGTGGGCTGAATTCGACCAGATGAGTCATCCCATTGAATTGGGAAGTGATTTCATCGAATCGGAGCTGGCCGGCCTATTGAACCGGCTCAAGCGTCAACGGGGCGAGCAGGCCGAGCCGATGCCGTGGCTGGCAGCTCTGGTTTGTTGTTCGGCGTTCGACATTGCCCTGCACGATGCCTATGGTCAGCTTCTTGGCCGGGATGTGTACTCCACCTACAACGCGGAATTTATGAATGCCGATTTATCTGATTTCCTCAAACCCGCTGAGGCGTTTGACTTTTCGTT
The DNA here is from genome assembly GCA_030601745.1 of Phycisphaerae bacterium. Classification (GTDB taxonomy): domain Bacteria; phylum Planctomycetota; class Phycisphaerae; order Sedimentisphaerales; family Anaerobacaceae; genus JAUVYQ01. Next base: position 10,698 of record JAUWBI010000071.1, on the reverse strand, counting down.
TGCGGGCAAATACCCTGCTGATTTTCTGAATTTCCCTCCGGCTAAGACTATGCATGCATGGCACCTGGTAGGCGGGAAGGATTTGCTCGACGCATCCGAACTAACGGGCACAGAGCCGGACGACGGCTACCCTGTATTATTGCCGGACTGGATTAAACGCGATGGTCTGACGTGCCTGAAGGTGAAATTGCGCGGTAACGATTCTTCGTGGGACATAGAGAGGCTGGTCAAAGTCGGCAAAATCGCACTCGAAAATAACGCTCTATGGTTGACCAGCGATTTTAACTGCACGGTTACCGACCCTGCTTACGTGAATGATATTCTCGACCGGCTGATGATAGAGCATCCCCGCATTTACCAGATGGTCCTTTACGTGGAGCAGCCGTTTCCATATAACTTAGAAGAAAACCAGATTGACGTTCACAGCGTTTCGGCACGTAAGCCCCTGTTTATGGATGAAAGTGCTCATGACTGGAAATTAATCAGGCTCGGTCGCAGTTTGGGCTGGACCGGTGTTGCGCTGAAAACCTGCAAAACCCAAACCGGCGCGTTATTGAGTCTGTGCTGGGCCAAGGCGCACGGAATGACCTTGATGGTGCAGGACTTGACTAATCCGATGTTAGCACAAATTCCCCATGTTCTTTTAGCAGCATACGCAGGAACGATTATGGGAGTTGAGACCAATGCGATGCAGTTTTATCCGGCAGCTTCGGCGTCGGAAGAGGCAGTGCACCCGGGGCTTTATCAACGGCGCGACGGCAAGGTTGACATGTCGACATTGAACGGGCCGGGTTTTGGTTACAGATTGGATGAAATCAAAAGGGATTTGCCTGATTTAGCCGTGAGATTTGAAAAGTAAGGGCCGAAAAACGAAAAACTTTATAGTTCATAGAATGTCATTGCGAGGAGCGAAGCGACGAAGCAATCTCTAACTATTCGTAAGTCAGAGATTGCCACGCCCTCACTTCGTTCGGGCTCGCAATGACACAAAGGGTCAAAAAATGGCAAAATTAAGCGCATTTGCGGATGAGGTAACCGACGACTTTCTGGAGCAGGTTAAATACCTTGCCGCCGAACGTGTGGGTTATATTGAGATTCGTTTTGTTAATAAAAAGAACGTGATGGACCTTGCCCAAGATGAACTCAATGTTGCGAAAAAACAGATGGCGGACTACGGTCTCAAGGTAATCGCCATCGGCTCACCCATAGGCAAGGTAAAGCTTGACAGGCCTTTCGAGCCGCATCTGGATAAGTTCAAACACGCGGTGGAGCTGGCCCTGTTCTTTGAAGCTCCCTACATACGAATGTTCAGTTACTACGCTCCCGAAGGCCGGAATATCGATGACTATCGTGAGCAGGTTATGGAGCGGATGTCCGCCAAGGTCGAGATAATAAAAAATATCGATGTTATAATGGTTCATGAAAATGAAACTGACATTTATGGCCACACCGCCGAGAACTGCGTTGACCTTGTAAAGACCGTCAATTCGCTGAAACTCCGGCTGGTATATGACCCCGGCAACTTCGTATGGGGACAGAAGACAACAGATAATGTCAAAAGCTGTTGGCCCTTAATGAAGCCCTACGTTGCCCACATTCACATCAAAGACTGGAAACTCGGCGAAGACGTGGGCAGCATACCAGGCAAAGGTGATGGGCAAATAAGAGAGCTGCTTGCCGAGCTTGCGGCGCTGGCCTACGATGGCTGTCTTACGATGGAGCCGCATCTGAAAGCCGGCGGTCAGTTCGGCGGCGATACAGGGCCTGAGCTTTTTTCACAGGCAATCGCCGCGGTGAGAGAGCTTGCGCGTGAGGTTGGCTTGAAATGTGAATGATTCATTACGTATGTGGAGGATTTTATGAAGACATGGAATTTCGGAATAATCGGTGCCGGGTTAATTGCTGATTTTCACGCAAGAGCCATAGCGGACATTCCCAATGCAAAATTAGTCGCCTGTTGTGACATCGTTTCGGCCCGGGCTGAAGAATTGTCGAACAAACACGGCTGCCAAGCCTTCGGAAGCTATGAAGATATGCTCAAGAGCGGAGAAATAGATATTGTCACCATTGCCACACCAAGCGGATTCCATATGGAGCCGGCCATTGCCGCAGCCGAGGCCGGAAAACACGTATTATGCGAAAAGCCCCTGGATATTACCTTGGAGCGAATTGACGCTATGACCGAGGCCCACGAAAAAAGCGGTACTCGTTTGGGAGGCATATTCCCATATCGATTTAACGACTCGCAGGCGGTCCTTAGAGAAGCGATAAATTCCGGACGCTTTGGCGTAATTACTTACGCAGCAATATTTGTTCCCTGGTGGCGCACCGATGAGTATTATAAGGATTCGTGGCACGGCACCTGGAAATTGGACGGCGGTGGTGCGCTAATGAACCAGTCAATTCATATGGTAGATATGCTGTGTGATGTAATGCCGCCGATTGAATCGTTACAGGCCTTTGTGGGGACGCTGGGGCACCCGCAAATTGAAACGGAAGATACCGCAGTTGCCATCCTGCGTTTTACCAATGGAGCTTTGGGGATAATTTACGGCACCACCGCTTCATACCCCGGACAATTCAGGCGGTTTGAAATCACCGGTACAAAGGGCACGGTTATACAGGTCGAAAACAGTTTTACAGTCTGGCAGTTTGCTGAAGAAAAACCGGAAGATGAGCAAATCCGAAAGCAATTCGGCGAAATCGAAGGTGGAGGCGGTGTGTCCGACCCGGCCGCTATCACACATCACAATCACACACGTAATTTCAAAGCGTTTCTTGATACGCTTGAAAGCGGCGCCCCCCTGCTTTCTTGCGAAAGCAAGAAGGGGGGCTGGATAAGCGGAGCCGAAGCCCGCAAAGCGGTGGAAGTAATACTGGCAATATATAAATCCGCCAAAGAGCAAAAACCTGTAAAGCTCAAGTAGGGGCAGGCCCTCGTGCCTGCCCAGTCCGTAAGGACTCCCAAGGAGGGCAACCACATAGGGTTGCCCCTACATGTCCCGGGTCACGGGGCACAGTTTACAATTCACCCCTGCTTTCGCAGGGGTAAACTCGTCCCCGTGAAAACGGGGATGGCTGCCAGGACTCCTCTGACGTAGCCGACCGATTCAGCCAACCCTGCCAGCGGGTCGTCGGCGTCCTTTTCATATTCGAATGCCACGACACCACTGTAGTTTATCTTCAACAGCGTTCGCAGAAATTTAGGAATGTCAATCACGCCTCGCCCGACTTCCACTCCTCGGCCCTTCGCCGTCGCTGCCGAAACATCCTTTATGTGCACATCCAGCAGCCGGTCTGCGAACTTCTCAGCCGACTCCGACGGGTCCACCCCCGCCCGCTTGGTGTGTCCGATGTCGTTACAAAGTCCAATCCGCTTGTCCAGTCCTTTTATTTTTTCGTAAGCGACTGCGGGCGTGGGATAATTTTTATCTCCCGGCCCGTGATTGTGAATGGCCACCTTAATATCGTATTGCTGAACCTTTTTATTAACCAGCGTCAGCAACTCATGCTTCGGCACGCCGACAATGACCTTCATTCCCGCAGCTTCAGCATAATCAAAAGCACGATGCACTTCCGCTTCGCTCTTCATAGAGATTACTCCGCCGCCGTACAGTCTCAGCCCCGCCTTTCTCACTTTCGCCACCACCGCCTTGATTTGCTCCGGCGTGCTGTCCAACGGCAAATGAAAGCTCTTAAAGCAGATGTACTTCAGCCCGACGCGCCTGGTCATCGCCAGCGTCTCATCCAGCTTGAACTTCCTTAAGGTGTACGAAGCCAAACCCAGCTCAAACCGCCTCTTTTTTCTAATTTCAAATTTCGGATTTTGAATCTCGAAACGACGTTGTTCTTTTCCAGCGGACGGTTGACCCAGTCCGCAAGAGGCGCTCGCACCAGCAAGCGAAGCCGCCGCCCCAATACCCGCTACCTGCAAAAACCGCCTCCTGGTTTGTTCTTTTTCTCTCATCTGCATCATCTCCTTCTTTATAATAGTACTTTACTTTTTCTTCTTTTAAGTTTAAGAATAAACCAAATGTCTTTCCAAAGCAAGGAAATTCACGTTGCGGCCGCTGAGTACATCTGGTATGATTATACTGGACATACTAAAGACCGAAGCCTTGTGTCTTTTATCAAGAAAGGCGAGAAAAAGTGATGAAAAGCAGAAGAACTAAGAAGGTGGACACATTAACCCCGCACCAATTGAGCTTAGGCTCACGCCTAATTGGTGCGGGGCTAACCCGGCGGGAGTTTTTGAAAAGCTCGGCAACTGCCGCGGCAGGGGCGGCCTTGGCGGGGCTGACAATAGTTCCGGCGTCGGTATTCGGGGCTAACGCACCAAGCGAGCGTATCAATGTGGGCTCCATCGGCGTGGGACGCATGGGGCTCGGCGATTTGAAAGAGGCCCTGGGATTCAAACAGGCCCAGGTCGTCGCGGTGTGCGACGTCGATTCCAACAGAGTGAAACATGCTCAGAAGCTTGTTGAAGAAAAATACAGTACGCAGAGCTCCGATGGAAGCTATAAGGGCTGTGCGACGTACAAAGACTTCCGAGAGCTGGTCGCACGAGACGATATTGATGCAGTGATGGTTGCCACGCCCGACCAATGGCATGCGCTTCCCGCCATTGCTGCGGCCAAGGCCGGCAAGGACATTTTTCTGCAGAAGCCGCTGACACTGACCATTAAAGAGGGACGCGTGTTAAGTGACACGGTTCGCCGCTATGGGCGCGTCTTTCAGGTCGGGAGCCAGCAGCGTTCGGATTCGCGGTTTCGGCAGGCGTGCGAACTGGTCCACAACGGACGGATTGGCAAGCTGCACACCGTGAAAGTGGGCTTTGGGATAGATCCGCCCACAGGGCCACAGCCGCCCATGCCAATACCTGAAAACCTGGACTACGAGATGTGGCTGGGCCCTGCGCCCTGGGCCGCCTATACCGAGAAGCGTGTCCATCCCCAAAACAGCTATGAACGACCGGGATGGCTGCGTATCTCGGACTACGGCTCCGGGATGATTACCGGCTGGGGCAGCCACCACAACGACATCGCCCAGTGGGGAATGGGGACTGAATTCTCCGGACCTGCCGAAATAGAGGCACAGGCCGAATACCCGAAGGATGGGCTATGGGACGTGCACGGCGCGTTCCGCATCGAGTACACCTACTCCAATGGAGTCAAGGTCATTTGTGCAGACAGCAGGAAGAACAAGCAAGGGATTGTCTTCGAGGGAACAGAAGGCTGGGTGTATGTCAGGCGCGGACACATCGATGCGCATCCAAAGTCACTGTTGACGTCGACTATCGGCCCAAACGAATTCCATCTCTACAAAAGCAATAACCACAAAGGAAATTTCCTCGAGTGTATCAAGTCACGGGCAGAAACTGCCGCACCTGTTGAAGTCGGCCACCGCTCCTGCACCGTCTGCCTGCTGGGCGAGATTGCTATGCGGCTTGGCCGGAAGTTGAAATGGGACCCCGAACGGGAACAATTCACCAACGATGCAGAGGCCGACCGGATGGTCTCCAGGGCGATGCGCAGCCCATGGCACGTATAGAATTGATTATTGATTAGTGATTATTGATTATTGAGAATTTAAGGGTTACGAGATGAAGTACTGGTGGAGACTTGTTGGCGCTGCGTTGATAGTCACAGTGTGGAGCATTCCGAACGCGGCAGAGTGGGACACTTCGGTGCAGGCGGCCGATGAGCATATTGAGGCAAAACTCGAGAAGAACAAGATCGCAGTTACCGTGAATGAGAAGCCATTCACGTGCTACAAGTTCGGCAAATCGCAGAAGTATCCGTATTTCTGGCCGGTGAACGGGCCGGCATCGGGCAAGTCCATCACGACCGAAACATCACAGCCGTATCCGCACCACCATTCGCTGTTCTTTGGCTGCGACCGCGTCAACGGCGGCAACTACTGGCAGGAAAGTAATGAACGCGGTCAGATTGTCTCGCAGGGGCCGAAACTCATCAAGGCCTCAGGCGACCGTGTCATCTTCACAGATGAATGTTTCTGGCAGCAGCCCGGAAAGAAGCCGATTATTCTTGACCTGCGCCGCATTGTCATTACCGCACCGAGCAAGGACCTTCGATTCATCGATTTTGAAATTATACTTGCGGCGTTGACGGACATCCGTATCCTCAAGACGAACCATTCACTGTTTTCCGCGCGCGTCGCGGGCGAGTTGAGCGTCAAGTCCGGCGGCACGCTGGTCAACGCCGAGGGCAAGACCGGCGAGAAGGACACATGGGGCGTCGCCTCGCCGTGGTGCGACTACAGCGGTACACGTCGCGGCGTTACCGAAGGCATCGCTATTCTGCAGCATCCGCGTAACCGCTGGTTCCCGAGCAAATGGTTCACGCGCGACTATGGCTTCTTCTCGCCGACCCCAATGAACTGGCTCAAAGATGGCCGCCTTGAACTGGCCAAGGGCGAAAAACTCACGTTGCGCTATCGCGTTGTTGTTCACACCGGTAATTCCAGGTCGGCGGATATAAAGGGCATATTCAAACAATACAAAAAGACTGCTGATACCGCAACGAAAGGCGAGCGTCGATAAACAATTCGGAGTGTATATTACAAACTATTCTGCAACTGCTTTGTGTTGACGCCGATTAGATTGCTCAAAGTTTTCGCCACTTTCGACCATCGGCTTCAATAAGACTATCGGCCTCGGCAAAGCTATCACTACCCGCAGCATATTCGTAAGGCGCTGCCTCATCGTTTTGCCAGGCCTCGAGCACAGGCGTTAATAACTGCCAGGCAATTTCCACGCCGTCATACCTCGTAAAAAGCGTTTGGTCACCGACCATACAATCCAAAAGCAATCTTTGATATGCCTCGGGCATCTCAATCCCGAAGACACTCTGGTAATTAAAATTCATATCCAGCGTACTCATACAAATCTTTGAGCCAGGCCGTTTCGCCTGAAAGCTCAAGGAAATCCCTTCCTCCGGCTGTATCTGCAATACAAGAACGTTTGGCGGCATATTGGCGAGGCCAGCCGAGATAAACATAGAATGCGGAACTTTTTTGAAAGTGATAGCAATCTCGGTATCCTTCCTGGCAAGTCTTTTGCCGGTTCGCAGATAGAAAGGAACACCCTTCCACCGCCAATTGTCCATAAACAACTTCGCAGCGACGAAAGTTTCGGCTTTTGACTGAGGGTTTATGCCGGGTTCTGCTCGATAACCGACAACTTTCTTGCCGTTTATCGAGCCGGGGCCATATTGACCCCGCACAATAAAGCTGTCCAGCTCGTCCAGCTTGAACGGGCGAATCGACCGCAAAAGCTTGACCTTCTCGTCACGAATGTGGTCTGCTTCAAAAGATGTGGGCAGCTCAATCGCCACCAGAGCAAGCATTTGAAGCATGTGATTTTGAAACATATCCCGAAGAGCACCGGCCTTGTCGTAATAGCTTGCCCGGTGCCCAACACCTATCGATTCAGCTATGGTGATTTGAACGTGGTCAATATAATTGCGATTCCATATCGGCTCAAAAATCGCATTCGCAAAACGAAATATCAAGATATTTTGAACGGTCTCTTTGCCGAGGTAATGGTCTATGCGATAAACTTGAGATTCATCGAAACATCGATGGATTATCCTATTTAGTTCGACAGCGCTTTGCAAATCTCTGCCAAAGGGCTTTTCCACAACTAATCTGACTCGCTGCCTCGAAGCGGGTTCGCCGGGGCAGGACAATCCCGCTGAGCCGAGCTGCTCTACTATTGTGCTGTATAGAAAGGGAGGAACAGCGAGGTAAAAAATACGACTGCCGTCAACCTTATGCTTTTTATCTAATTCAGCGAGCTTAACTTTGATGCTGTCATAAAACAAAGGGTCACTGTAATCACCGCTTATATAATAGAGCTTATCGGTAAAAGATTTTAGTTCCTTTGCGGATATACCGCTGGAGTTTTCTTGTATTGCTTGTTGTGCGATTTGCCTGAACTGCTTACTGATGAGCTTTTTCCTCCCCACACCTAACAGATAGAACCGTTCATCAAGCAATCCGCGCTTAAAGACCTGGGCAAGGCTTATAAGCAATTTCCTGCGGGTCAGGTCCCCTGATGCCCCAAAGACCACTAAAGCACTTGGTGGAGCAGCCACTTCCTCACAAATAATATCCTGCGTGGTTACAGATGGCCGAATTTCCTGCATAACAATTATACCTTGCCTTGCTTAAAATCAGGCAAAACACATAGTCTTACTATAACCGTGTTTAATCTTCAACCGGCTCAAACTCACCTTTGCCGGCACCACAGTCCGGACAGACTTTTAGGCTTTCAAGCCCCTCTCCAGGTCCTCAATCAAGTCCTCAACATCCTCAATTCCAACGGCAAGTCTGAAAAGGGTATCAGTGATTCCTAACGCATAGCGTTCTTTTCTCGTATAGTCGTAATAAGTTACCAACGCCGGATGCGTTATCAGTGTTTCAACACCCCCCAGGCTCGGTCCAATATAGCACAACTTCAGAGCATCCAGGAAACGTTTCGCGGTATTAAGATTGCCCTTTATTTCAAATGTAACAACCCCCCCACCCCCGGTCATCTGCCTTTTAGCTATCCTATAATGACGGTGACTTTCGAGAAAAGGATAATAAACCCTTTTAATGCGCGGGTGACTTTCAAGAAATCTGCCAATCGTCAAGGCCGATTCATTTTGTTTCTTTACGCGTAAAGGAAACGTTTTGAGCCCGCGCAGGAGGAGATAGCAGCAATGGGGGTCGATTGTTCCGCCCATTGACTTATGCAGATTTCGTATGGTCTCAATCAGACCGGCTCTGCCCAGCACGGCGCCAGCCAAGATATCATTGTGTCCCCCAAGGTACTTTGTTGCACTTTGCAGAACAAGGTCCATCCCAAATTCGATGGGTCTTTGATTCAAAGGAGTGCTAAATGTGCTATCTATGAGCGTTAGAACATTATGTTTGTCTGCTATCTTCTTGATTTTGACAAGGTCAAAAACATTCAAATAAGGATTGGTGGGTGATTCAGAAAATATGAAACGCGTGTTCTTTTTGATAGCCTTTTCGAGAACTTCATAATCTCCAAATGGAACAATGGTGCATTCGATGCCGAACTGTTTCAAATATGACCTGCAAAATTCGAGTGTTTTTTTGTAGCTATCATCAGTGATGACAATATGGTCACCCGACTGCACCACAGAAAGAATGGTCGTAGTTATCGCGCTCATTCCGGAGGAAAAAACAACACACTCTTCAGCACCTTCGAGGTTGGCAAGGCGCCTTTCAGCAATTTTTGCGGTAGGATTGCCATATCTGCCATATTCAAAATGTTCTTTCCCCTTTTTGGTGTAATCTTCGATTGCCTTGCTGTTTTTAAATGTGAATGTGGAAGTTTGAATAATTGGAGTTGTCAATGAGTCAGCATATTTTCTCCTCGGCTCACCAGCGTGTATTGATCTGGTAGACAAGGACTTGCCGCCACGATTGGCTTTATTCTTGCGGGATGATTTAGCCATTACCTATTTTTTCCTCAATAAAAAACCATCTACTTATACGCTTCATCCGGCCAAATGCTGCCTGTATAACATTTGCCCGGCTAACTGCTGAGTCCATATCGTTGTTAAACTAACTTATTTATCAAAAAACACAATCACTTAAGTAATTTTTGTTCAATTTGAGTTTCTCTTATAAACCTATCTTACTTTACTTCCCGGTTCGAAATGCTCCCGCGGATTGATATACGCCGGGCATCCCAAGCCATCCGGCTAATCCTCAACCAGCTCAAACTCATCTTTGCCAGCACCACATTCCGGACAGACCCAATCATCCGGCAAATCTTCAAAAGCGGTGCCAGCTTCTACATCATTGTCCGGGTCACCTACTTCCGGGTCATAAATGTATCCACACATAAGACATTTGTATTTCTTCATATTCGTAATTCCTTCCTTTAGTTTTGCTGCCGGTTTTTCTCTGATATATGTTGCAGCAGTTTTAGGCGTCCTACCATGCTTTATATCACGGTAGTAGGCGTACGTCATAGGTTCTTTGCCTCCATCAAGCGTTTCGCACGCTACTATTTTTGCGATAAATAACGTGTGCGTTACAACATCAATACTTTGAGCAACTTCAGCCTCGATGAAACCAACAGTGTTATCCAAGACTATTGGGCTGCCGGTCTGACCTATCTTGAAATTTATCTGTTCAAATTTGTCTATTTCTTTGCCGGACCTGAAGCCGAACTTGCCGATAAAAAGCATCGGCGTCTCTTGAGAAAGAATAGAGACCGTAAAGACTTTGCTGTCGGCAATGTACTCGTGGGTTAAACTTTGTATATTAAGACTCATCGCCACCATTGGTGGCTCAGGCACCAGTTGAAATACCGTATTGACAATACAGCCGTTGAATCTATTGCCCTTTTTTGAGCTGACTATACACATTCCATAGCTCAATTTGAACAATGCTTCTAAATCCAACATCTACATCTCCAGGGGCAGTTTCGCCATTGCTGTTGGTCCGGCGTGGAATTCATTGGGCTATTGCAAAGCTTTCAACTTTCTCAGCAAGGTAGTAATATGGCTCAAGTCCTCGATGATAATCTCTTCCACTTTGTCCCTGCCTGCCTTTACGGGCACTAAGCCCTTTAAATTCAGATAGAAAACAACCGAATCCTTTTCAGAATTTATCGCTATGTCAAGAATCTCCTTTATCGTCTCGCTGCCGGTC